>JAJQIQ010000016.1 GCA_021199135.1 Clostridiales bacterium
GCGAGAGCCAGCCGTTTTGGCTGTCGCTGCTGCGCGACGTGTACGGCGTGGAGCATCCGGAGGAATATATCACGTTCGAGGAACAGGTTCACCTCGACCACACGAGCTTCATCGACGGGATGATTGCGGCGACGCACGTCATGATCGAGCAGAAAAGCCTCGGGAAAAACCTAAACAGCGCAATTAAGCAGTCGGACGGGTCGCTGCTCACGCCGTTCGAGCAAGCAAAACGATATATACTGGAATTACCGGTCTCCCAGCACCCTCGCTGGGTCGTCACCTGCAATTTCGCAGAGTTCTATGTCTACGACATGGAGCGTCCGGGCGGCGACCCGGAGATTATTCTCCTGGAAAATCTCGAAAAAGAATATTATCGTTTGCAATTTTTGGTCGACACTGGCAACGAGCATATCAAACACGAGATGGAGGTCTCCATCGCGGCGGGCGAGATCGTCGGCCTGATCTACGACGCATTTGAAAAGCAGTACGCTGACCCGACGTCGGCACAGACCCTGCACTCTCTCAATGTCCTCTGCGTCCGTCTCGTTTTCTGCCTTTACGCGGAGAACGCGGGAATATTCGGACATTATGGAATGTTTCACGACTATCTCGCAGAATTTGACACAAAGAAAATGCGAAAAGCCCTCATTGAGCTGTTTGAGATTTTGGACACGCCCGCCGAGGAACGCGATCCTTACCTCTCTGACGACAATCCTCTCCTCGCCGCTTTTCCATATGTCAACGGAGGATTATTTTCCGATGAAAACATTGAAATTCCGCCCTTCACCGACGAAATCCGCGACCTTCTCCTTGATCGCGCGAGCGAGGGCTTCGACTGGTCAGACATCAGCCCGACGATATTCGGCGCGGTCTTCGAGTCCACGCTAAACCCCGAGACGCGCCGCTCCGGAGGGATGCACTACACCTCGATTGAAAATATCCACAAAGTCATTGACCCGTTATTTCTGGATGATTTGAAAAAGGAGTTCGAAGAAATAAAATCCATTTCCGTAGTAAAAACTCGCGAACAAAAACTCCGTGATTTCCGAAGAAAGTTAGGCATGACTAACTACCTCGACCCCGCCTGCGGCTCGGGGAATTTTTTGACGGAATCCTATCTCTCGCTTCGCCGCTTGGAAAACGATGTCCTCCGCGAACTCGCGCACGACCAGATGGCGTTCGGCGACGCGAACCTGAACCCGATTCAGGTCTCCATCGGCCAGTTTTACGGCATAGAGATCAACGATTTCGCCGTCACGGTCGCAAAGACCGCCCTCTGGATTGCTGAGCACCAGATGATGCGCGAGACGGAGGAAATCCTTCTTATGAACCTCGACTTCCTGCCGCTGAAATCCTACTCGAACATCATCGAAGGCAACGCGCTCCGGCTCGACTGGGAGAGCGTCGTGCCGAGGGAAAAATTAAATTTCATTATTTCCAATCCGCCTTTTGTCGGGGCTTCCATGATGACGGCAGAGCAGAAAAATGATGCAGTGGCAATTTTCGGGAAAGGCAAAAGGGTAAACAGCATCGACTATGTCGGCGCATGGTATTACAAGGCGGCTGCCATGATGCAGTCCTCCGATATTCACGCTGCGTTCGTCTCGACCAACTCAATTACGCAGGGCGAGCAGGTCGCCCCGCTCTGGGAAAAGCTGTATAAGAATTACAATATTCATATCGACTTTGCATATAGGACATTCCGCTGGGACAGCGAGGCGAGCCTGAAAGCGCACGTCCACTGCGTCATCATCGGTTTTAGCGCGGGGGCGGCATCTGGTCAGTGCAAGCTGTATGACAACGGCAACATGAAACTCGTGTCGGAAATCAATCCCTATCTGGTAGAGGCTGCGCCCGTCTTTGTTGAAAGCCGAGGAACGCCGCTCTGCGATGTTCCGGGAATCACATATGGCAACAAGCCGTCGGATGGCGGAAATTTGATCCTGTCGGAGGAGGAGCGCGACGAGATGCTCGCGAAAGACCCTTCCATCTCCGTCTGCCTACGCAGATATGTCGGTTCACGCGACTTCATCAACAGCAATGAGAAACGCTACTGCCTGTGGCTTCGGGACATTTCGCCATCATTCTATCGGAAAAACAAGGAAATCATGCGGCGGCTTGAGGCGGTCAGGCAGATGCGCCTTGCCAGTTCCGCCGCGCCGACCAGGGCTCTGGCTGATAAGCCCTACCTTTTCTTTTCAGCACCCCAGACCGATGAGAATTACCTCTGCATTCCGGAAGTGTCTTCCGAACAGCGGCGGTATATTCCGATAGGCTTTATGGCATCAGACATCATAGCAAGTAACACTGTTTCGATTGTTCCCGGAGCATCTTTATATCATTTTGGTGTTTTGGTATCCAACGTCCATATGTCTTGGATGCGGACGATAGCAGGCAGATTGAAAAGTGATTATCGTTATTCGGGCTCTATTGTTTACAACAATTTCCCTTGGCCGTCTCCCACGGACACGCAGCGCGAAAAGGTCGAGAAGACCGCTCAGGCGATCCTCGATGCCCGCGCCCTGTACCCCGACTGCAGCTTGGCAGATTTATACGACAGCCTTACCATGCCGCCCGAGCTGCGCAAGGCTCACCAGGCCAACGACGTGGCGGTGATGGAGGCCTACGGCTTCACGAAGGACAGCCCCGCCTATGCCAGCGAATCCGCCTGCGTCGCGGAACTCATGCGGATGTACCAAGAGCTGACGGAGTGAACGCAATACAGCGCCCGCTCAAAATCTTTGGCAGGGGGAGCGAGCCGACCGTTGTCGGCGACGGCTTCATTGTGAGCGACGCTCTATCAGCGAACAGAAGCCTCGCCGAAACGCGTGCGGCTCAAGCGGGGCCCCCTTGTGAGATCTTGGCGCGGGCGCTTGTTATTTACTATGCCGCGCCGCCCCTCTTGCACTATCTTGAGGCGGGCGCGGCAGTGCATTCTTTTACGCCTGGCTTGCTGCCGGGCGGCGGATTGAGAGGAGGAGAAGGTTCTCCAGCGGCCTCACCGGATCCTTGCCCCTTACGATGTTCTTCCAGACCGGCGCGACGTAGGCGATCGCGAGCATCCGCGTGATTGTCATGATGTAGCTGCAATCCAGGTCGATGCTATGGTTCTCCTCGCGCATCGCAGCGTATTTCTCGTGAAGCCTCATCATCTCTCCCCAGAGGTTGCCGTTGTCCCTCGACTCATATATGCAGTAATAATCGCAGTGCGCCTTGAAAA
>JAJQIQ010000177.1 GCA_021199135.1 Clostridiales bacterium
CCCGACCCGCTCATAGGGGTCGTTCTTCCTTATGACCTTCGCCCCGCAGGCGCAGCCGGAAGCTATCGTCGCGCCGACGAAAACCGGGTCTGCGATGCGCTGAAGCACGTTGTCCACGGCGACCGCGTCGAGCCACTCGATGCCCCGCGCCCTCATGTCCTCATCCAGCCCAGCGTCGAGCATCGATGCAAACCATCCGCCGTTGCCATTTGGCGACATTGCAAGCGAGTCGGGAGACTCGAGCAGAAGATTCCCGCCGAAGTCGACCGCCGGAGCCATCCCCTGCACGAACAATTTCACATGAGCCGAATCATAGCCGAAATAACTGTGTTCCTCAAAAAACTCCCGCGTCTCCCCGTCATTTTTCTCGCTCGTCATCACATACAGCGGCACCCACGCGCCCGCCTCCCTGACCACGTCAATTAGGTTTGCAATCAACTGCTCGAATATGTACAGGTGCCTCGTCAGGCCTATGTCGTACATCCCCTTCGCCTTATCGAAACCGAGTCGCGTGCCCTGGCCTCCCGCGAGGATGACCGCCCCGACCTTGCCCGCGCGGATTGCCTCTAGCCCGATTGCGTTAAACTCGTCCCTTTTGGCCTGTATCTCGGAAAGCTCCATGGCTCCGAGCGGCATAAACTCCCCGCGCGAGCCGCTCCGTTTCCCGAGCGCGTCAAGGAGCCCCCAGTCCATCGCCTCTAGCTGGGACAGCAGTTTATCGGGGATGCCGGAATCCAGCATCCCCGTCAGGTATCTCTGATTCGTATCAGCAATCTTTTGTTTTATGCTTTTTTCCATCGTACCTCTCATCTGCCTAATCGGAACTCAGCTCGTCCGTGCCGTCCGCGCCCGCCGTCTCGTTGTACTCAGACGTGTCTATGACCGCGGAGTACGCCGTGATGCCGGTCTTCTCAACCACCGTCGTGCTTATCGTCTGCACCGTCTGCGTCGGGGTGTAGTCCGTGACTCCAAACATATACTCGTGAAGCTGCGTGACATTTGACGAAAGATCCGCCGGGATGACGCAGTCCGCGCTCCCGATCATCTCGGTCGTCAGGTCAAACGGGAAGCCTGTGGTGCTCACGATGTTGTACGACTTCACATCCTTTGCAAGGCTTATGATCTGCTCCGTGGTAAGCGTCGTCGAGATGTCATCCACGATGTCGTTGCAGATGCCGACCAAGGTGGTCACGCTCGACGACTTGGCCTTCTCGAGCATCGCCTGGAGCACGATCCTCTGGCGCGACGCGCGCTTGAAGTCGTCGCCCGCGAGCTTTCGGATCCTCGCGTAGGTCGTGGCCTGCGTCCCGTCCAGGGTGATGAGGCCGTACTCCGTGAGGTCCGGAGTCGAAAGCCCCGTAACTCCGTCCACGTCCTTCTTATACTTATTGATCTGGTTCATCTCCGCCTGAGTGATCTCAATCTCGAGCCCTCCGAGGTCGTCGATGACCTCGACCATCGCCGCCCAGTCGACGCAGATGTACTCCGTAATATTTAAATCTAGATTTGAGTTTAGCATCTGAACCGCCTGTTTAGCGCCCCCGTTGGCATAGGCAGCGTTGGCCTTGCGGTACTTGCCGTCCCCGATGCACAGGAAGGTGTCGCGGTAGACGGAGACGAGCTTGACGTCCTTGGTCTTGTTGTCGATGCTCGCGATCATGATGACGTCGGAGTTTCCGGTGTCGTAGTTGTTCGCGCTGCGGTTGTCCACGCCGAAGATCGCGATGTTCGTGTATCCCTCGAGCGTCTCGATCGTCTCCTCGGCGAGGTCCTCGTTGATTCCGGCCTCGGTGTTGTCCATGCTCACGTAGTCGATCTTGTTCAGCATCACGAACATGTACGCCACGACGATCAGGACGACGAGGACGAGCACCTCGCAGGCCACCAGTATGAACTTGAATTTCTTTTTTTTCTTTTTCTTTTTTTCCTTACTCAAAGTATGTCAGAACCTCTCTCTTCAAGCCTGCAAGCATCTCCTCCGCGCCGTCTAACGTCGTGCCCTTCACGCCGACATAGAACTTGATCTTCGGCTCCGTCCCGGACGGGCGCACGCAGCACCAGGCGTTGTCCGAGAGCTCGTAGTAGAGCACATTCGAGCTCGGGAGCCCCGTCGGCTCCACCTTCCCGGTGGAAAGCTCCCTCCGCGTGCCGTTTTTGTAGTCGCGGATCGCGATGACGTCGAAGGCACCCATCTTCTCCGGGGTCTTGCCCCTAGCGTCGTCCATGATTTTCTGCATCTGGGCCGCTCCGTCGATTCCGGCCAGCGTCATCGTCGAGGTGCCCTCGCGGTAGTAGCCATATTTTTCGTAGAGATCGATCATGCCGTCCCAGAGGGTCTTGCCCATCGATTTATAATAAGCCGCGACCTCGCAGAGCATGCACACCGCCGCCGGGGCGTCCTTGTCGCGGGCGTAGGTCCCGGGCAGGCAGCCGTAGCTCTCCTCGAAGCCGAAGACGTAGTTGTAGGTGCCCTCGGTCTCGAAGCGGTGCATCTCCCCTCCGATGTACTTGAAGCCGGTCAGCACCTCGACCAGCGTCACATTGTACTCCGCGGCGATCGCCTTCGCCATGTCGGTCGATACTATGGACTCGATGAACGCCGGGTTTTTGGGCATCGTCCCCATAGCGGCCTTCTGCCCGAGGATGTACTCGGCAATCAGCATGGAGGACATGTTGCCAGTGAAGGTGACGTACTCGCCGGTCTTTACGTCCTTGCAGTAGACGCCGAGCCGGTCCGCATCGGGGTCGGTCGCAAGCACTATGTCCGCGTCCTTCTCCTTCGCGAGCTTAAGCGCGAGCTCCCAGGCGTCCGGGTTCTCCGGGTTCGGGTAAGGGGCTGTCGGGAAGTTACCATCGGGGATTGCCTGGCTTGGCTCTACGAACACATGTTCGAATCCCATGTCCTTGAGCACCCTCTGCACCGGCACGAGCCCCGTGCCGTGGAGCGGGGTGTAGACGATCTTTATGTCCTTTGCCATCTTCTTTATGATCTCGGGGTGGATCGAGAGGGCCCGAAGCTCCGCGAAATACCCCTCGTCGACCGAGTCGTCAACTATGTTGTACAGGCCCGCCGCGATCGCGTCCTCCTTGCCCATGGTCTTTACCATGTCAAAGGACGTGACCTTGCCGACCTCCTCCATGATCCCGGTGTCGTGCGGGGGCGTGACCTGCGCGCCGTCCTCCCAGTAGACCTTGTATCCGTTGTACTCGCGCGGGTTGTGGCTCGCCGTGATGACGACGCCCGCTATGGTGTGCAGCGTCCGCACCGCGTAGGAGAGCTCCGGCACCGGCGTCAGCTGCGGGAATATGTATGTCTTGATGCCGTTCGCCGCAAGGCATAATGCCGTGGCCTCGGTGAACTCGTCGTGCATGAGGCGTGAGTCGTGCGCTATCGCCACCCCGCGGCCCGGGTCGCCGTGCGCGAGGATATAGTTTGCAAGCCCCTGCGTCGCCTGGCGGACCGTGTAGATGTTCATGCGGTTCGTGCCCGCGCCGATTATGCCCCTAAGCCCCGCAGTGCCGAACTCGAGCGTGCGGTAGAAGCGGTCCTCGATCTCCTTCTCGTCGCCCGCGATGCTTCTCAGCTCCTCCTTCGTCCCCTCGTCAAAATAGGAATCCGTGCACCATCTCTCGTACTCTTTCCTGTAATCCATCCTGCCGTCCCTCCTCTGAATTGTATGTGCCTCAATTCTAACACAATCTGACGAGTTTGAAAAGTTATAACTTGAAACTTGCCAAAAATTTCAGGTTTGTCCTTGAGAGTTGAGACCGAGTGGTGTACAATAGACAAATAGGCTTGCGATTTAGGCATGAAGGTATGAAGGAGGCTTAGCAGGCAGTGGGCACGGACAGCGTGGATGAGGTGGACAAAAGCACAATGAGCACGGCGGGAAGCTGGAAAATCGCGGTGCTGATAATTCTCATAATACAACTGGCCTTAAGCGCGGGCACCATGGCCATAGCCGTCTGGACAGGGTTTTTCCCGGTAATGTATCTGCTGATTGCTGGCATCGTACTGATTGCCCTGCTATGCGCATCGTGTGTCCTCATGTGCGTCGGGATGAGGAAAAAGAACGACGACGCGAAAGAAGATGCCGGCGATGAGGGGAAAAAGCACACCCCCTATGTCCGGAGGGGAGTGGGGTGTGCGATTTCATGCCTTGTGATGGCGCTGTGCATAATCGTTTCGGCAATGCTCGTCCGCGCGGGCACCACGATAAGCACTGTCACGAGCCAGACAAACAAGACGGAGACCACGTCGGTCTATGTGTTGGTGGACGACCCGGCAGAGACCGTGGAAGATGCGGCGGACTACACTTTCGCAATCACGGAGAGCTACGATTATGAGCACACGCGTGAGGCGCTTGAGGAGATAAATGAACTGACGGGGGCGATCGTCAAGACGCGGGAGTACGACACGGTATTTGACATGGTCGACGCGCTCTACGACGGCGAGGTGGAGGCGATGATCTTAAACCTTGCCTATGTGGACCTGCTGGAGGCTGAAGACGGCTACGAAGATTTCTCCGACAGGACTAGGGTGCTGTACTATCACGAGATTGAGACCGCTGTCGAGGCCACACCGTCATATGATTTGGAGGAAGAGCAGGAAGACCGAAAAAGGGATATCACGGTCGACCCGTTTATCATATATATAAGCGGATCTGACACGCGCACCTCGAAACTCACGGACGATACGAGGAGCGACGCCAACATCATCCTGGTCGTAAATCCGTCGACGCGCCAGGTGCTCATGGTAAATACGCCGAGGGACTACTATGTGGACATATCGATAAGCCCGGGCAACAAAGACAAGCTGACGCATTGCGGCATATACGGCGTGGACTGCTCGATGGACACGCTGAGCAACCTCTACGGCGAGCAAGTGGACTATTACGCAAAGATAAACTTCAACGGATTCAAGACGCTGATCGACGCAATCGGGGGAATCACGGTCTATTCGGAGAAGACGTTTACGACAAGCGAAGGCGGATACAGGATCTATCAGGGCGAGAACACGTTAAACGGCGACATGGCGCTGTCGTATGTGCGGGAGAGGAAGGCGTTCTCGGACGGCGACGACGCGAGAGGACGCCACCAGATGCAGGTGATATCCGCAATCATAGACAAGGTTTCATCGGGGACGACGGTGCTTGCAAATTATTCCGCGATTCTGAGCAGTCTCGAAGGAATGTTTGTGACAAACATGACGTCAGACGAGATTGCGTCGCTCGTGCGCATGGAACTTTCAGACACTACGCCGTGGAACGTGCTGTCATATGCGGTTACGGGAACCGGAAGCAAGCAGTATGTCTATTCGATAAAGGGACTGAAGACCTATGTCACTATCCCGGACGAGGATACGGTGGAACGCGCAAGGACCCTGATTGACAGGACGATGGCAGGGGAAGTGCTGTCGGAGGAGGACGTGACGTCATGAAAAATAAAGAGTCAAAGAAACCCTTGACAATTGGGCTTATTTCCATAAATATGCACACGAAGAGCCTGAATTTCGCATGCCCAATCCACACGTGGGCGTTTCAGCATTTTCTGGATGAAAATGGAATAAAATCCACGGTCATTGACTACGTGCCAAATTACAACGATAACTTCCCGTCGCGGGAGCCGGTACCGTATTACGAGAAAAAATACAGTGACCAGCTCAAGAAGAAAGGCCAGACACCGGAACAGGAGGAGGAGATTGCGAAGAAGCTCAAACAGTACAAGGACAAGCTTGACGGCTACACCGCACTGTGTGAGGAGCGAAAGGCCCGCTTCGACAAATTCCAGAAATTCATCGATGAAAACTATGTCAAGACCGACATCACATATTCAGAAACTCTGCTCGACGGGGCCGACCCGGGCTTTGACTGTTATATCTGCGTGACCGACGTCATCTGGGCCTGCGACCCTTACTGGGGATTTGACCGGGGCTTCCTCTTGGATCGCCCTGTGATGGAGGATAAGTGGAAAATCGCATATGCGGCGAGCCGTGGCGTCCCGAAGGAATTTGACGCCGACCAGGAAAAGTATTTCTTTGACGCCATATCAAAAATAGAGCACATAGGCGTTCGCGAACAGAGCCTGAAGAAATACATAGAGGAAAACCTGCCGCAGAAGCCAGTGCAGGTGGTGCTCGACCCGGTCCTCCTGCTCGGCGCAAAGGAGTATGACAGGTTTATCGCAAAGCCGGAGGAGGAGAAATACGTAGTCCTCTACTATGCGATGGAGCGTCCGAAAGATCTCATCGGCTATGTGAAGCGATATGCGAAAAAACGCGGGCTTATCATCGTCGAACTGACCCACATCCCCATCGATGGTGGAATCATGTCGAAAAGAATCAACGACGCGGATGGGCTTGAAGTCCATTACCTATATGACATAGGCCCCGAGGAGTGGCTCGGCTACATCAAATATGCCGAGTGCATATTCACGAACTCGTTCCATGCGTCATGCTTTTCAATCCTGTTTCACAAGAAATTTTTTGTAGGCAACCGCAACGGAGACAAGGTGTCGCATCTCCTCGAGCTGTTCGGGCTTGAGAGACGAAAGATTTCAGATGCGTCTGAACTTCAAGATGAAATTGACTACGCGCCGGTGGAGGAAATCCTGCAACGGGAGAGAAAAAAGAGCGCCGATTTCATACTTGGAGCGATCAGAGAGCTTGAATCCAGGGAAATGCCCACGCCCAATCCGGAGCGCGAGAGCGTAAAGAGGGCACAGCAATTCCCGATCGCCTACAACAGCAAGACTGACAGGTGCGGCTACACCGGGCCGGCAGACGGCGAGAAAATTACGCTATTGTCGCTCCAGTCGGGAAACCTCGAGTACAGGCTGAAAGACATTAAGGCGACCAACAGCGGGCAGGAGCCACTGCTACCACTCCACTATACATGGGAAGGCCATGTTTTCCGCGGATGGCATCTGCGAGTGCGGATACACTCCGGAAATGGATCTGAATGGTTCTGGGTAAAAAAGGACGGCTCGCTTGCCCCAATGAAACAGTACGATCCAGAGGCCCATGCGGATGAGGCGCTGTTCGCAAACAAGTCAACCATCCCTTATATTCCGGCATACGACCTGTCAATCATGGTCGCGGACGGAGTGTGGAGCAAGATACCGTCAAAGAAGACCCTGCATGAAATACTTCGCGGTTTTCTCAGGCATTCCTAAACATATATTTATTTGAAACCAAATTTTAAAAGGAGCGACACTACCAATGCGAAAAAGAATACTGAGCCTTATCCTTATCATTTCAATGATTTTGCTCGTCCCGCTGCCCTCCGTTACGGTGCAGGCGAAGACGACAGAGATGAATATCTATGCGATGTACCTCGACTCCGAGGACAAAGGCGATTCCGCCTTGATCGAGTCTGAGGGCAAATATCTTCTCATCGACATCGGATGCTCTACTTCGGTTCCCGCCATCATCAGTCAACTGCAGGAGCTTGGGGTGACCAAGGTGAGCATACTGTTTAGCCACCTGCACACCGACCACATAGGAGCGTCCTCCGATGACATCCTCTCAGGCCTGAAGCAACTCACGGCAGCTGGAATCATCATAGATACCCTGTACCTTCCGGATCCGTCGCTTGTGCCGCTATCCACTACATACCCAGCGCGCTACGTACAGCTCAGGACATACATCTCATCGCTCGGATATGGGACAATCAAGTACCTCGGCCTCGGCGACACTGTCACGGTCGGCGACGCAAGCGGAAAGGTCATCGGGCCAGTCGACGTCTCCGCAGCCTCAGGGTCAGGGAGCAGCGACTCCGATGATGCAGAGGAAGAGGAGGAGGAAGAGGATGAGGATGACGGCTCTTCCGACACGTCCACCCGTTACGAGAACAATTGCTCCCTGGCGATGATTTTCACCTGCGGCAGCACACGCTATTTCACCGCAGGCGACTGCTACGGAGACGAGGCGGCCGCACTTGTCGCCGCATACGGCTCCGACTTAAAATGCGACATCATGAAGCTGTGCCACCACGGCATCGGCACCGGCAACTCCGAGGATCTCCTCGCCGCCGTGCAGCCCACCTATTCATTCGCGCCGAACACCGGCGTGGCCACATTAAAGACGAACGGAAAATGGCGCACATCGGGCGCAATCAAGCGCGCCAGCAAATATGGCATGGTCTACCTAGTCGGGCAGGAGGAGCAAACCCTGATATACCATGTCAAAAACGACGATATTACCCTGTACGAGGGAAGCAGCATAGCCAATGGAACGATGCTTTCCGGCTGGCAACAGTTCTACGGCGCGGACGGCCTGCACCGCCAGTATGACCTCTATTACTTCGACGAGGCCGGCAAGCCGCTCACCGGCATACAGCAGATTGACAGCGTCATTTACTCCTTCGGCACTGGCGGCGCGATGGAGTACGGCGATTACAGCACCTTAACCGGCGAGTACCTAGGCTGGACGACCGACGAGAACGGCAAGCGATATTTCAAGCTCACCGGTGACGGCCTGCGCGCCTCTCTCACCATCGGCTTCGCCAAGATAGATGGAAGCCGCTATTACTTCGATGAGGACGGCTACTGCCTGATGAACACCTCGGAGGATGGCAGCTCATACGCTCTGATGGAGATTGACTCTGAATACTACATGATCAACCGCCTGGGCAAAATAATATGCAGCAGCTGGATGGAGACCGATGATGAGGAAGACATGTACTTTAATTCCAAAGGGAAGATGATCCGCGGCCGGCGCAAAAAAATAGACGGGGTCAAATATTACTTTGACGAGAACGGCATCATGCAGACCGATAAAATAATCCAGATAAACAACAAAAAATTTTACTTTGACGCCGACGGACAGCTTGTCTGCGACCAGGAAGTCGTACTGAATGGAGTCACCTACTACAGCAATTCCAATGGTGTACTCCACATCGTTGAAATGATGGGGGTTAGGCAAATAATTAATTCTTGATTATACTTTTCCCATCCACTCCATCATCCTCATATATGCCTCGGTGAGCCCGACGTGCGGCTCCCAGCCCAGTGCGCGCATCTTCGAGGAGTCAAGCCACATCCTCACCGGCGGCGCGTACCCAAAATCCGCACCCTCGGGGATGTCGATGGCAACTTTTATCGCATCCCCGGCGATGTCGTGCGCCACGAGCTGGGCCATCTGCCGTATCGTGACGTGGCTCGCCTCGTTTGAGACGTTGTAGGCCTCGCCCGGCTCGCCCTTCACGAGAAGCATCAGTATCGCCGCGACCGCGTCCGCCGTGTAGACGTAATTTCCCTCCGACTCGCCGGTAGTGTGGAGCACTATGTCCTCCCCCGCCATGGCACTGCGCGCAAACTGCGCGAAGACGCGGTTCTCGCCCGGGAGGATCCCCGCGCCGAAGGTCTGCGCGAGCCGCGCAGATTTCACGTCAAGCCCGTACTGCGAGGCGTAGGCCGTGCACATGCACTCGCACATCCGCTTCCCCTCCGGGTAGCAGCTGCGGACCGCCCCGACATCCACTAGCCCTAAGTCTTTCTCGGCGGTCTTCCCCTCCGAATCCGGCTGCCCGTAAATCTCCATCGAAGAAATGTATGCAAAGGACTTCACTTTTTTTCTCACGGCAAGCTCGAGCATCGCGCGGGTTCCGTTTATCGCGGTGTCTATCGTCCCTACCGGATCCGTCACCATCTGCTTTGAGGCGGTCACCGCCGCCGCGTGGACTATGAAGTCGCAGTCGCCTTCAATATCGATCTTTCCCGCTGACAGGTCTGCCACGCAAAACGAGAGGGCATCGCTTTCCTCGCCCAGAATCCGCCTCGCCTTGTCCACATCGCGGACGACGGCAATGACGGAAAGCCCCAAGTCGTGCGCCCCATTGCAATACAGGAGCGTACGGACCACGAGCGAACCCACAAGGCCGGTCGCCCCGGTCACAACGAAGGTCTTTCCGCGGAATTCGTCCCACGGGAGAGCCAGCGCCGCGACGTATTCAAAATCCTCCTCAAGCACGTTTCCCATCACTGTTCCTCCAGCCCATAGATCTGCGCTTCCTCCTTCGCGTCGAGAAGGGCGCGCATCGTGTAGAAGTCGTCCGGCGTCGTGATCTTTATGTTCTCCTGCGGTCCCTCGATGAGGTAGAGCTTTTTCCCATAGTGCTGCATCATCGAGCAGCAGTCTATGAAGTCATCGCGCCCCTCGGAGACCGCCTTTCGGTGTGCGCTTATGATCTCGTCGAGATAGAAGCTCTGCGGTGCGCGCGCGAGCCTCGTGTCGTCGCGCCTCGG
>JAJQIQ010000198.1 GCA_021199135.1 Clostridiales bacterium
ACGGCGCGAACGTCGAGATGTACGAGGAGGTCGGCGCGGACAACATCTTCATCTTTGGCATGAGCGCGGACGAGGTCATCGCGCACGAGAAGATGAAAGACTACCACCCAATCGAGATTTACAACAACGACGCGGGAATCCGCCAGGTCGTGAACCAGATGGTGGACGGGACATATTCCCACAATGACCGCGAGCTCTTCCGCGAGCTCTACAACTCGCTACTCAATCCGCCGCGCGGGGAGATCGCCGACCGCTATTTCATCCTCGCGGACTTCCGCGCCTACGTGAGAGCCCAGCAGCGCATAAACGCCTACTACCAGAACCAAAGCGCATGGGCGCGCAGCGCTCTCATAAATATGGCGCACTCCGGCCGGTTCTCGTCCGACCGCACGATCCAGGAGTACGTCGACGAGATCTGGAAGCTTGACAAGATAACGGTAAACATGTCAGGTTTTTAAATGTTTTTGGAAAATAAAAAATTCGGTATCTCCGGCACCGCCTTAAAATTAATCGCCGTCGTCACGATGGTGATCGACCATGCGGCGACGTCGGTCCTCTCGCCGATGATAATCTATATGCCCGCATGGGGACCTATAAATTCCGCCAACAGCGTCGGATGGTTCTACTTTTACAGGTTCCTGCGCGGCGTCGGCAGGATGGCGTTCCCGCTCTACTGCTTCCTGCTCGTGGAGGGCTTTTCCCACACGAAAAGCAGAGGGCGGTATGCTCTGCGCCTGTTTGCCTTTGCGCTGATATCGGAGATACCGTTCGACCTCGCGCTGCACGGGACGTTTCTCTATATGGGAGACAACAACGTATTTTTCACGCTGCTTATCGGGCTTTTGGCGATATCGCTCTGCGAGTGGATAAGAGGGCTCCTGGGAAATCCCGGCGTGCTCCGCGAGTTTCTGTGGTACGTGCTGACGGCGTGCGTCTTCGTCGGGGCGGCCGCGCTCGCGCAGTTTGTGCTCGTATGCGATTACGGGGCGGCTGGGATTGCCGCAATATTCGTGCTGTACCTGCTCAGGGGACAACGGCTCTTTGGATTCGCGGTCGCGGTCGTGGTGCTAGGGCTGTCCTCGTCGACGCTCGAGTTTTGGGCGCTTGTCATGCTCGTGCCGATATTTTTCTACGACGGCAGCAGGGGGCGGCAGAACAAGTATCTCGGATATGCAATTTACCCGGCGCACCTTCTGGTCCTCGGGATCATAAGGGCGGCGCTCGGGCTGGGCGCATAAACATTTTAATGATACCACTGCCTGGATTTTTGGAGATTATTTTGCTATGTCATTTGCGCATCTTCACACGCACACGGAATATTCCCTCCTCGACGGCTCAAACAAAATCAGCGAATATGTCGCGAGGGTGAAGGAGCTCGGGATGGACTCCGCCGCGATCACCGACCACGGCGTGATGTACGGCGTCGTGGAATTCTACAAGGCGGCGAAGGCCGCGGGGATAAACCCGATAATCGGCTGCGAGGTCTACGTCGCCCCGGCGTCGCGCCTCGACCGCGAGTCAAGCCACGGCGACGACCGCTATTTCCACCTGATCCTCCTCGCCGAGGACAACCAGGGCTACGCCAATCTCATGAAGATAGTCTCCATCGGATTCACGGAAGGGTTTTACTACAAGCCGCGCGTGGATTTCGAGACGCTTGAAAAATACCACGAGGGGCTCATCTGCCTTACGGCCTGCCTCGCGGGCGAGATCCCCCGTGCCATCACAAGGGGCTTTTACGAGGAGGCGAAAAACACCGCGATAAGATACCGCGATTGTTTTGGGGCGGACAATTTTTTCCTTGAGCTGCAGGACCACGGGATCGCGGATCAGAAGCTTGTCAACGAGCAGCTCTACCGCATGAGCCAGGAGACAGGCATCGGGTTAGTCTGCACTAACGACATTCATTATACATATGAAAACGACGCGGAGGCGCACGACGTGCTGCTGTGCATCCAGACCGGCAAGAAGGTCACGGACGAGAACAGGATGCGCTACGACGGCGGCCAGTTTTATGTAAAGAGCGAAGCCGAGATGCGCGCCCTCTTTCCCTACGCGCCGGAGGCCGCCGACAACACGCAGAAGATCGCGGATCGCTGCCATGTCGAGATCGAGTTCGGAAATTACAAGATCCCGAAGTACGAGGTCCCCGAGGGCTACGGGAGCGCATGGGAATTCTTGACCAGCCTCTGCGACAGGGGCTTTGAGGAAAAATACAAAAAAAATGAGCTGTACTCGGACGAGGAGCGCGAAAAAATATATTCCGACATGCAATACGAGCTCGGGATAATAAAAAAGATGGGCTTCGTCGAATATATCCTGATCGTCTGGGACTACATAAACTGGAGCCGGACGCACGACTGCTGGGTCGGCCCCGGGCGCGGCTCGGCGGCGGGGAGCAAGGTCTGCTACTGCACCGGCATCACGAACGTCGACCCGGTCCGCTATCATTTTCTGTTTGAGCGCTTCTTAAACCCGGAGCGCGTGTCCATGCCCGATATCGACGTGGACTTCGAGTACGCGGAGCGCTACCGCGCGATCGAGTACGTCACGAAAAAATACGGCGAGGACTCGGTCACGCAGATCGTCACTTTCGGCACGATGGCGGCGCGGGGCGTGATAAAGGCGGTCGGCAAGGCGCTTGACTTTTCCTACACCGAGACGGATCGCGTGGCGAAGATGGTGCCCTCGGAGCTTAACATCACGATAGACGCCGCGCTGCAGAAAAACCCTGAGCTCCGCGCCCTCTACGAGACGGACTCGCGCATACACGGCCTCATCGACATGTCAAAGCGGCTCGAGGGGCTGCCGAACCACACCTCGGTCCATGCGGCGGGCGTCGTCATCTACCCCGGAGTGGCGAGCGACTACGTCCCGCTCGGGCGGGCGAGCGACGGCACGCCTACCTCCGAGTACAACATGGTCCAGCTCGAGGAGCTCGGGCTTTTAAAGATGGATTTCCTGGGCCTTAGGACGCTCACCGTCCTAAAGGACGCTGTGAAGATCATAAAGGAGACGGACGCCGCCGAGGTCGACATTGATAGAATTGATTTAAACGACAAAAAAACATTGGAGCTTATCGGGACGGGGAAGACCGACGGGGTCTTCCAGCTTGAGTCCGCGGGAATGCAGTCTTTCATGAAGGAGCTCCGCCCCGAGAATTTCGAGGACATCGTCGCGGGGATCTCGCTCTACCGCCCGGGCC
>JAJQIQ010000148.1 GCA_021199135.1 Clostridiales bacterium
TCCCAGTGTACCCGCTTCCCGTCAGAAGCTTCTTGTATGCTTTCTTGTAGTCGGACGGCGCCTTGATCTTCGCGCTCGCGTTTATGCCCTTGAACGCATTCTTCCCGACCGAGGTAAGCTTCGTGGAATTAATCTTTACGGTCTTAAGATTCTTGCAGCCCTTGAAGGCCTTGTTGCCGATTTTTTTCACGTTCTTTCCGATAGTAACTGAGGTAATATTTTTATTCCCAGAGAAGGCATTCGCCGCGATCGCCGTGACCTTGTATTTCGTGCCGCCGTATGTCACGGTCGCCGGGATCGTGGCCTTACTTGCCGTGCCGCTGTAGGACACGAACTTAACCGTGTTCTTCGTGGCCGAGGTGACCTGGTAGGTCGCGCCGCCGGAGGTGAACTCACTGCCAGTCCCAATGTCCGGGCCGGTGCTGTTGTAGTGGATGGTGGCATCATATGTAATCAAACTCAAATCATCTTCAAATTCATCACCATAATTATCACCCAAAATCGTAATAGAATCCCAATCAGACTCTGAGCCTGCGTAATAAATGTCCTTTAGGCTGAAGCAATCGAGAAAAGCTTTCCAGCCGATGCTCGTCACGCTTTTCGGGATTGCTATGCTCGTCAAGGGGCACGAATCAAAGACGCTAGAATAAATGGTCGTCACGCCGTCCGGAATCACTATGCTCGTAAGAGGGCAACAATAAAATGCCGCGCTCCCTATATAGGTCACGCCGTTCGGAATCGATATGCTCGTAAGGTCGCAATATCTAAACGCAGAGTTCCCGATGCTCGTCAAACTGTCCGGGAGCGTAACCGACATCAGTCCGTAGCAGCAGTCAAACGCACAGTTACCGATGCTCGTCACGCTCATCCCGTCGATCTCGCTCGGAATCTCAATGTCTCCGCCATCGCCATCGTACTCCGTGATCGTCACGGACTCCCCGTCATCGTTTACGGAATAATAATAACAGTCGCCTACTTCGTCGTAGTAGGTTCCCTCCTCCGTCTCCGCCGCGGCCGCCGTCTCCGACGGCACCGCCGCAAACAGCCCAACGACCATCGCCGCCGCGAGGATGCCTGTGATCATTTTCCTCAAGTTCCGCATGGTTAAGTCCTCCTCGTATTCTTTAAAATATTTTTGAAGCAATTCCATCTGGATTGCCATGGGAACCATTGATTCTCCGAGTCACGCCTGAATGCTCGGCTATTTCCCTGCGCAAAAAAAGCAAGCCCGCCGCACAGTATCTCCGCGCAACGGCCTTGCCGCAATGCTTACTCATATTATCTTTTCTAGCAGAAAAAAGGCAGACTCAGCTAGTCTGTCTGTCTGTCTGTCTGTCTGTCTGTCTGTCTGTCTGTCAAAAATTATCCGCTTTGCTGCCATCGTCTACAAGCCTTTCCGTCAAATTCCTTGAAATTTCATATTGTCATTTTACTCCTGTGTGGCGCGATTTGCAAGAAGAATTTCGCCGCGCCCGCTCAAAATCTTTGGCAGGGGGAGCGAGCCGACCCAAGCGGGGCCCCCTTGCGAGACCTTCGGGCGGGCGCATTAAAAAATTTTACAAATTTAAACTCCACTTAAGGTTGCGCCCTTACACTGTCCCCATGCAATCGAAAGGGGAACAGGAAATGGCTGACCAGATGGTGTTCAAGCGGCACGAAATCAAATATATGCTCACCTCCGAGCAGAAGCAGATTCTCCTAGACGGGATGCGGGAGCACATGACGGAGGACGAGCACGGGCGCAGCACGATATTAAGCCTCTACCTCGACACCCCGGATTTTTTGCTCATCCGCAGGTCGATGGACGGGCCGCTCTACCGCGAGAAGCTACGGCTTAGAAGCTACGGCGTCGCGGACGGGGACACGACGGTCTTCCTCGAGCTCAAGAAAAAATATGACTCGGTGGTATATAAGAGGCGAATCGCCCTGACCGAGGCTCAGGCCGAGGACTACCTCGCGGGGCATGGGCTGCCGGAGGACACGCAGATAAGCCGCGAGATCGACTACAGCGTGAAGCATTACAATGACATCGCACCGAGGGTGCTGCTTTCCTACGAGCGCGACGCCTTCTATGCGAACGACGACCACGAGTTCCGCGTCACCTTCGACCAGAACATCCTGTGGAGAAACTATAATCTAGATTTAACAAATGAAATCGGTGGGGAACCGATCTTAAAGGACGGCCAGGTGCTGATGGAGATAAAGGTCGGCGAGGCGATGCCGCTTTGGATGGTGAAGCTGCTCAGCGCAAACCATCTCTACCAGACCTCGTTCTCCAAGTACGCCAACGCCTACAGCCGCATCTGCGGAGGCCACCAGGCGCAGCCCAAGATCTCGTGGGCGAAGACGGGGAGAAAGCCCGCAGGCCGGGGGAACGGCAAGATAACATACGAAAACGGAGGAAATTATAACTATGCTTAACAATTTGTTTCAGGGAATATTTGACAGCACGGCGACAATCGCCGTCCCGAAGTTTCTGCTCTGCGTCGTCGTGTCGCTGATCGTCGGCGTGTTTTTGGCGCTCGTCTACACGTACAAGACGCAGTACACGGCGAGCTTCGTCATCACGGTCGCGCTGATACCCGCGGTCGTCTGCGTCGTCATCATGATGGTAAACGGCAACATCGGCGCGGGCGTCGCGGTCGCGGGCGCGTTCTCGCTCGTGAGGTTCCGCTCTGCCCCGGGGACGGCGAAGGAGATCGGCACGATATTCCTCGCGATGGGCGCGGGGCTCATCTCCGGCATGGGTTACCTCGCCTACGCGGTGCTCTTTTCGCTCGTGCTCGGGCTCGTGATGCTCGCACTCAATGCGGTCGGCTTCGGGAAAAAGAAGTCGCACGATGAGGCGAAGACCCTGCGGATCACAATACCGGAGGACCTGAACTACGGCAGCGTCTTCGACGACATCCTCACCGAGTACACGAGCTCGTGGGAGATGGTCTCCGTCAAGACCTCAAACATGGGCAGCCTCTTCAAGCTGCACTACCGGGTCACCCTCTCCGACGCAAGCCGCGAGAAGGAGTTCATCGACGCGCTCCGCTGCCGCAACGGGAACCTCGAGATCAGCCTCGCCCGCGCAGCCTCAAACGACGGGCAGGAGCTCTGATGGCCTCGCGTGGCTGATGAATTATTAATTCTATATTTAATTTTTTTTCGATAGGTCAAGTGAATTTTGAGGTGAAGAAATATGGAAAAT
>JAJQIQ010000247.1 GCA_021199135.1 Clostridiales bacterium
GGTCGAGGAAGCGGCGAACGCAGGGAAGTTCTAAAATTAAATTATGATTTAACTTTTGCAACAAGAAGAGCACCGCGGCGTATGCTGCGGTGTTTTTTTGCGGCTGAGGCACTGGAGGCTTTGCGGGGCAGATTCGTAAAAAGTGCAAGATTCATAGTTGATAAATTCTGCATTTATGGTAAAATATTCACAGTGAATCATGGAACGTGATTTTTTCGGAAGGAGACGAGTGAGAATGGGTGATACACAGAAAAAGAGGAGCCTGCGCACCACGGTGATGCTCATCATGATCGTCATGACGACCGCGGCGACCGTTATCCTCATGGTGACGAGCGTCGTGAAGATCAGGGTCACCGGGAACAAGACCCTCGACACCTACAATGAGACGGCCATGAACGGCTACAAGACCGAGATCAAGTCGCAGGTGCAGGCGGCGATCGCGATCGTCCAGAGTTTCTACGACATGTACGAGGACGGGACGTACTCCGAGGAGGATGCGCAGTACCTCGCGAAGGAGACGATCCGCGCGATGCGCTACCGTGACGACGACAGCGGCTACCTCTGGATCGATGCGACGGACTACACGCTCGTCATGCACCCGATTTTGACCGAGCAGGAGGGCGACAACCGCTACGAGCTCGAGGACCAGAACGGCGTCATGATCATCCAGGACATCGTCTCCACGGCGAACGCCGGCGGCGGCTACAACGAGTTCTACTTCACGAAATCCGACGGCGTGACGGTCGCGCCGAAGGTCGCCTACTCCGAGCTCTTCGAGCCCTGGGGATGGATCATCACGACCGGCAACTACATGGACGACATCGAGGAGGACGAGGCCGCCGCGAAGGCGATGCTCGAGGGCAACATCTCCAGCACGGTGTTATTCCTCATCGTCGAGACGATAATCCTCGTCGTGCTCTCGGCGATCATCTCATACTTCTTCAGCGTGATCATCGTCAAGGCGATAGGCCGTGTGCAGGTGGCGATGGAGAAGATCGAAAACGGCAACCTGAACTTCACGGTCGCGCCGGAGCTGATAGACCGCAAGGACGAGATCGGGCAGATCGCGCGCACGCTCGACAACGTGCGGCAGTCGCTCGCGAACATGATCGGGGTCGTGACACATTCCGCGAAATCCGTCAGCGAGTCGAGCACTGAGTTCAGCGAGAGCTTCGAGAGGATGTCCACGAGCATCCGCGCCGTGAACTCCGCGGCCGACGAGATCGCCAAGGGCGCGACGACGCAGTCGAGCGACGCGGACGTCGTCACGCAGAAGGTCCAGGAGCTCGACGAGATCATAAGCGACGAGTACCGCATGATAAAGGAACTCACAGACATAGCAAACACCTTGAAGCAGAGCATGAACACTGCGCTCGGCAGCATCCAGAACCTCAGCGACATCAGCGGCAAGACCTCCAAGTCGATAGAGTTCGTGCACGAGCAGACGACGAAGACGAACGACTCCGTGAGCAGCATCCAGGAGGCGGTAAACCTCATCTCCGACATCACGAGCCAGACGAACCTGCTGTCGCTGAACGCCTCGATAGAGGCGGCGCGCGCGGGCGAGCAGGGCAAGGGCTTCGCGGTCGTCGCGGACGAGATCCGGAACCTCGCGGACATGTCGGCGAGCAGCGCGAGCGACATCGACAACAGCGTCCGCATCCTGATGGAGAACTCCGACAAGTCGATGGAGCAGGTGGCGTCCGTCGTCGTGGACCTTCGCAAGCAGATGGAGGTGCTCGAGGAGACCGTGAACATGTTCAAGACGCTGCAGGAGCAGGTCGGCGAGATGGAGCAGGTCACGGGCGAGATAAGCGCGCAGACCGAGCGGCTTGACGAGGTCAAGTCCATCGTCACGGACAGCATCGCAGACCTCGCGTCAATCACGCAGGAGAACGCGGCGGCGACCGAGGAGACCTCCGCGAGCATGCAGGAGTTCGCGTCGACCGTGGACTCGTACTCGCAGCAGATCGACGACCTCATGCACTTGAGCGGTGACCTCAAGCAGCAGGCCGACAAGTTTGAATTATAAAGTTACCATTCACGGGCAGATAGACATCGAAGATGTAAGCTTCATGCTTGCATGAAAGCGCACATCTGAGATGGCTATCTGACCTGAATAGGTGACCGCCACCCCAATAAGCAGTCTTAGCTCCGTAAGGAGCGGGAAAGAACGCGTCGTAGACGCGGGCGGGAGTGCGCATTGTGGGTGGCGGTCGCCGTGAATGGTAACTATAGAATACACGCCTTGACAAAAGCCAATGAGAGGTTTATCATGACACTTGGACAAAAGGACGCAAAAAGAAAGGCTTCATTGCGATGCGCAGACTTACCTTGTCCCTGCTGGTGCACAACAACCCGGGCGTCACGAGCCGGATTTCCGGGCTGTTCAGCCGCAGGGGATACAACATAGACAGCTTCTCCTCGGGAGTCACCGCCGACCCGCGCTACACGCGGATCACGATCGTCACCAGCGGGGACGAGCAGGTGCTCGAGCAGATAGAGAAGCAGATTGCCAAGCTCGAGGACGTGATCGACATAAAAAAGCTCGAGCCGGGCCTCTCCGTGACGAGGGAGCTCATCCTCGTGAAGGTGAGGGCGCAGGACAGCGCGCGGCAGGCGGTCATGAGCGTGACCGAGATCTTCCGCGGGAGCATCGTGGATGTCGGCACAGACTCGATGGTGGTGGAGCTCGTCGGGAGCCAGGACAAGCTCGACGCGTTCCTCGGGCTGCTCGAGGGCTATGAGATCCTGGAATTGGCCCGCACCGGGGTCACGGGGCTCACGCGAGGCTCGTCGGAAGTCACGTTTCTGGATTAGGTAGTTATTAAATTTAAATTTAATTTTTCACATAGGAGGATATTTTATCATGTCTGAAGCAAGAATGTTTTATCAGGAAGACTGCAACCTTTCACTTCTCGATGGCAAGACCATCGCGATCATCGGCTACGGCAGCCAGGGCCACGCACACGCGCTGAACCTCAAGGATTCAGGCTGCAACGTCATCATCGGCCTCTACGAGGGCAGCAAGTCCTGGAAGCGTGCCGAGGAGCAGGGCTTCAAGGTCTATGTCGCGGCGGAGGCTGCAAAGCAGGCCGACATCATCATGATCCTTATCAACGATGAACTGCAGGCGGACATGTACAAGAAGGACATCGAGCCGAACCTCGAGCCGGGAAATATGCTGATGTTCGCGCACGGCTTCAACATCCACTTCGGATGCATCAAGCCGCCGAAGGACGTCGACGTCACGATGATCGCACCGAAGGCGCCAGGCCACACGGTTCGCTCTGAGTACCAGGCGGGAAAAGGCACTCCGTGCCTCATCGCTGTTGAGCAGGACGCTACCGGCAAGGCATGGGACCTCGCGCTTGCATATGCGCTCGGCATCGGCGGCGCGCGCGCGGGCGTGCTCGAGACCACTTTCCGCACCGAGACCGAGACCGACCTCTTCGGAGAGCAGGCTGTCCTCTGCGGCGGCGTCTGCGCGCTCATGCAGGCGGGCTTCGAGACTCTCTGCGAGGCTGGCTACGACCCGAGGAACGCATACTTCGAGTGCATCCATGAGATGAAGCTCATCGTGGATTTGATTTATCAGTCAGGTTTTGCGGGGATGCGCTATTCCATCTCCAACACCGCTGAGTACGGCGACTATGTGACCGGCCCGAAGATCGTGACCGAGGAGACGAAGAAGACGATGAAGAAGATTCTCTCCGACATCCAGGACGGCACGTTCGCGAAGGAGTTCCTGCTCGACATGTCACCGGCTGGCCGCCAGGTACACTTCCAGGCGATGCGCAAGCTCGCGTCAGAGCATCCGTCAGAGAAGGTCGGCGCGGAGATCCGCAAGCTCTACAGCTGGAACGGCGAGGATAAGCTCATCAACAACTGATATGATATAGGGGACAAAAGCAACGCAATGCGAGCTTGCTCGCAATTGCGGGGATTTGGGACCCTAACAAATATGAGCAAGTAGCCATTTTTCGTAGAAAAATGAGCGGATTGCGAATATTTGTCGGATTTCGAGAGTGCGAAGCACGGAGAAATCCGTATATCATATTTTATATTTCAGCAATTGCATCAAGCAAGAGGGACTTTGCGGTGCGCAGAGTCCCTCTTATCGGCTTTTTAAGTCGGGGGTGGATTTTATGCAGATGCAGATAGAAATTCAGCTCTGTGGGCTGGCGGTCATGGCCCTGCTCCTCTTCATGTATTTGAGGCAGAAGAGGGTGGGCATGTTCTCAGAGAGGATATTCATGTGGGCCCTCATCACTTCGACGGTGAACGTGGTTCTCGACGTGCTGTCCGTGGTCGCGCTCTACAGCATGGACAAATTGCCGAAAATCCTCGTCATCGTCGCCTGCAAGGCCTACGTGATAAGCATCGTATGGGTGTCGTGCTTTGCGCTGCTGTACTCACTTTTAAGCCTAGGCCCGAAGCGCGAGTACGGGATGCGGGTTGCGACGATGGCGGCGGTCACGGTGGTGGAGTCGGTCGTCCTCATAATCACGCCGATCACCTGCCATTACGGGGATGACGGCGTGTACACGGAGGGGTCGTGCGTGTTCCTCACATACTTCTTCGTGCTGGTGTACATAATCGTGGCTGCTGCCGTCACGGCGCTGAGCGTGGGGATGGGGCAGATCTCAAGAAAGAGGGCGGCTGCCGTATGCATCTGGCTTGGCGTGTGGACGGCTGCGGCGATCGTCCAGTTCGTGATCCCGAGCCTCCTGCTCGTCAGCTTCGGCTCGTCGATGGGGATGCTCGTGATGTACTGCATACTGGAAAACCCCGAGAACAGCTTCGACCTTGAATTCATGTGCTACCGCAATCATGTGTTCAACGAGTACATGCAGGAGTGCTATGACCTCGGGAAAAACCGCAGCGTCATCTTCCTATCGTTCAACGACAAGCAGCGCAAGAACCTCGACCCGGAGTACATCAACACCTGCTTTCACTCGCTGATCGCATGGCTCAAGGAGCACTCCCAGGCGAAGGTCTTCCACAACATCGGCTATGAGCTCACGCTCGTCTTCGAGGACATGTCCGAGATGAGCACGACGTTCTCGGAGGTGCAGGAGGAGTTCTACTACAACCAGTTCTACAACATAAGACAGGACGACGACACGGTGCAGATGGGGGACAGTTCGGCGGAGGACGGCGCGCAGCAGTTCCCCGAGACGCTGTTCATCCTTCTCCCCGAGACCGAGAAGCTCGAGGGGGTCGACGAGATCATGTCCGTCCGCGACACGCTCCACGCCGAGAACTACAACATCCCGGGCTCGCTCGTCTGCTATGTGAACGACCAGATCATGGACAGGAGCCGTCGCAACGACGAGATGGTGGACGAGATACAGAGCGCGCTCGAGGAAAACCGCGTGGAGGTTTTCTTTCAGCCGATATATTCGACCAAGGAGAAGGCTTTCGTTTCAGCGGAGGCGCTGGTGCGCATACGCGCGCGAAGCGGCAGCCTGATTTCGCCGGGCGAGTTCATCCCGATCGCGGAGTCGAACGGCCTCATCGTGAGGCTCGGGGAGAGGGTGTTCGACAAGGTCTGCGAGTTCCTCAAAAACAACGACCCGGACGCGCTTGGCATCCACTACCTCGAGGTGAACCTCTCCGTGATCCAGTGCGAGCAGCGCAACCTCGCGGGGCGGTACCTGCGCATCATGCGGAAGTATGGCACGGACCCGTGGTACATAAACCTCGAGATCACCGAGACTGGCACGATGAGCGCGAAGAACACGCTTCTCGAGAACATGAACATCCTCGCGGAGAACGGCGTCTCATTCTCGCTCGACGACTTCGGCAACGGCCAGTCAAACCTCGACTACATGATCGACATGCCGGTGTCCGTGATGAAGCTCGACATGAACATGACCCAGGCCTACTTCAACGACATCAAGGCGAAGGTCGTCGTGCAGTCCGCGATCCATATGGCACACGAGCTCGACCTCTTCGTCGTCGCGGAGGGCGTGGAGACGCAGGATCAGCTCGACGAGATGATTTCCATCGGCGTCGACTACATCCAGGGCTATGTTTTCTCAAGGCCCCTGCCCGTGGACGAGTACCTCGACTTCGTGAGGAAGAACCTCGGGAAAGAGGTAAGATAGCCTAATTTTGGCATGAAATTAAAACTAGATTAAATTTTTGATATTTAAGGAATACGAGGAAAGCAAAATGGCTGAGACATACAACCACAAGGCCGTGGAGAAAAAATGGCAGAAGATCTGGGACGACGAGAAGGCTTTCGCCGCCTCAAACGACTACTCCAGGCCGAAATACTATGCGTTGGTCGAGTTCCCATACCCGTCGGGGGAGGGGCTCCACGTCGGGCATCCGCGCCCTTACACGGCGCTCGACATCGTATCGCGCAAGAGACGGATGCAGGGCTACAACGTCCTCTTCCCGATGGGCTTTGACGCGTTCGGCCTCCCGACCGAGAACTACGCGATAAAGAACAAGATCCACCCGAGGACGGTCACCGAGAACAACGTACGCCACTTCAAGGATCAGCTGCACTCGCTGGGCTACTCCTTCGACTGGGACCGCGAGGTGAACACGACCGACCCGAGCTACTACAAGTGGACGCAGTGGATTTTCCTTAAATTATTCAAGGCGGGGCTTGCGTACAAGAAGGAGATGCCGATCAACTGGTGCACCTCCTGCAAGGTCGGGCTTGCGAACGAGGAGGTCGTAAACGGCGTCTGCGAGCGCTGCGGCTCGCCCGTCGTGCGCAAGGTAAAGAGCGAGTGGATGCTAAAGATCACGGACTATGCGGAGAAATTGCTCGAGGGCCTAAACGACGTGGACTACATCGAGCGCGTCAAGGTCTCGCAGCGCAACTGGATAGGCCGCTCGACTGGCGCGGAGGTCGATTTCCCGATCGCGGGCAAGGAGGACGTGCTCCGCATCTACACGACCCGCTGCGACACGCTCTTCGGAGTGACGTACATGGTCGTCTCGCCCGAGCACCCGTACCTCGACAAATACAAGGACGAGATAAAGAACTGGGACGAGATCGAGGCCTACCGCGAGGCGGCGTCGCGAAAGTCTGACTTCGAGAGGTCTGAGCTTGCCAAGGAGAAGACCGGCGTCGCGATAGACGGTCTTGCGGCGATAAACCCCGTGAACGGCAAGGAGGTTCCGATCTGGGTCTCCGACTACGTCCTGATGAGCTACGGCACCGGCGCGATCATGGCGGTCCCGGCGCACGATGAGCGCGACTGGGAGTTTGCGAAAAAGTTTAACTTGCCTATAATCCAGGTCGTCGCAAAGGGCGGCGAGGAGGTCGACGTGAATGCGGCGGCGTTTACGGACGTCGCGACCGGAGTCTGCATAAACTCGGGCTTCATCACCGGCCTCGACGTAAAGGAAGCGCAAAAGAAGATGATATCCTTCCTCGAGGAGAAGAAGATTGGCCGCTCGAAGGTCAACTACAAGCTCCGCGACTGGGTGTTCTCGCGCCAGAGGTACTGGGGCGAGCCGATCCCGATCGTGCATTGTAAGAAGTGCGGCTATGTGCCAATCCCGGAGGAGGAGCTCCCGCTCCTTCTGCCGGAGGTCGAGAGCTACATGCCGACCGACAACGGCGAGTCGCCGCTCGCGGCGATGACGGACTGGGTGAACACGACCTGCCCGTGCTGCGGTGGCCCTGCGAAGCGCGAGACCGACACGATGCCCCAGTGGGCGGGCTCGTCTTGGTACTTCCTGCGTTACTGCGACCCGCACAACGACGAGGCGCTAGCGAGCCCCGAGGCGCTCAAATACTGGATGCCTGTAGACTGGTACAACGGCGGCATGGAGCACACGACGCTCCACCTCCTCTACTCGCGCTTCTGGCACCGCTTCCTCTACGACGAGGGCGTGGTCCCCTGCCCGGAGCCGTATAAGAAGCGCACCTCGCACGGCATGATATTGGGCGAGAACGGCGAGAAGATGTCGAAGTCAAGGGGCAACGTCGTAAACCCGGACGACATCGTGCGCGAATACGGCGCGGACACGCTGCGCACATACGAGATGTTCATCGGCGCGTTCGACCTCGCGGCGTCGTGGTCCGAGGACGGCGTGAAGGGCTGTAGGCGTTTCCTCGAGCGCGTCTGGAAGCTGCAGGACCTCGTGACAGACGAGGAGGGCTTCTCGCCTGACCTTGAGACGAAGATGCACCAGACGATAAAGAAGGTCTCGCTCGACTACGAGAACCTCAAGTACAACACGGCGATCGCGGCGATGATGGCGCTCATCAACGACTTCTACAAGAAGAGCGCCGTGACGCGGGGCGAGTACAAGACGCTCCTCACCCTGCTCAACCCGGTCGCGCCGCACATCACGGAGGAGCTCTGGGAGATCATAGGCGGCACGGGCCGCATCTACCAGCAGGCCTGGCCGGAGTATGACGAGGCAAAGACTATCGAGGATGAGATCGAGATCGCGGTGCAGGTAAACGGCAAGCTCAAAGCGACGATCGCGATCGCCCGCGACGAGGACAAGGACTCCGTCATCGCCAAGGCGAAGGAGAGCCTTGCCGGCAAGATTTCCGGGAACATCGTAAAGGAGATCTACGTCCCCGGGAAGATCGTGAACATTGTAGTTAAGTGAAGATTTTAAGCGCCCGCTCGAAGGTCTTACAAGGGGGCCCCGCTTGAGCCGCACGCGTTTCGGCGACGCTTCTGTGCGCTGATAAAGCGTCGCGCACAACGAAGTCGTCGCCGACAACGGTCGGCTCGCTCCCCCTGCCCAAGATTTTGAGCGGGCGCGTTGCAACAGCATGCATAAGGAACGAATTATGGATATCAAGCAGAATCGTGCGCCAATATATGAGGCGCTGGAGAGACTTAAGAAGAGAAGGGTCGTGCCGTTCGACGTGCCGGGGCACAAGCGCGGTCGCGGCAACCCCGAGCTCGTGGATTTCTTGGGGGAGAAGTGCGTCGGCATCGACGTCAACTCCATGAAGCCGCTCGACAACCTCTGCCACCCGATCTCGGTCATCCGCGAGGCGGAGCAGCTCGCGGCGGAGGCGTTCGGCGCGAGCCACGCGTTCTTCATGGTCGGCGGGACGACCTCGGCGGTGCAGTCGATGGTGCTCTCGGTCTGCCGCGCGGGCGACAAGATCATCCTCCCGCGCAACGTCCACAAGAGCGTCATAAACGCGCTCGTGCTCTGCGGCGCGATCCCGATCTACGTCAACCCGCAGGTCGACACCAACATCGGAATCTCGCTCGGGATGGAGGTCGCGGAGGTCGAGAAGGCGATCATCGAGAACCCTGGCGCGGTCGCCGTCCTCGTCAACAACCCGACGTACTACGGCATCTGCTCGGATATTAAATCCATAGTAAAGATCGCGCACGAGCACGAGATGATGGTGCTCGCGGACGAGGCGCACGGGACGCACTTCTACTTCGGCGACAACCTGCCCGTAAGCGCGATGGCGGCGGGCGCGGACATGGCGGCGGTCTCCATGCACAAGTCGGGCGGGAGCCTGACGCAGAGCTCGATGCTTCTGACCGGCGAGAACGTGAACTGGGAGTACGTCCACCAGATCATAAACCTCACGCAGACTACGAGCGCGTCCTACCTGCTGATGTCAAGCCTCGACATCTCGCGCCGCAACCTCGTGATGCGGGGGCGGGAGGCGTTCGCGAAGGTCGTAGAGATGGCGGAGTACGCGCGGGGCGAGATAAACGATGTCGGCGGTTACTACGCCTACGGACGCGAGCTCATAAACGGCGGGAGCGTCTACGACTTCGACGTGACGAAGCTTGCGGTCTACACGCGAAACATCGGCCTTGCGGGCATAGAGGTCTACGACCTGTTGCGCGACGAGTACGACATCCAGATCGAGCTGGGCGACATCACGACGATCCTGGCCTACCTCTCGATCGGCGACAGGATGCAGGACATCGAGAGGCTCGTCGGGGCTCTCGCGGACATAAAGCACCGTTACAGCAAGGACCCGGCGAAGATGTTGAACACAGAATATATAAACCCGATCGTGCTCGAGTCGCCGCAGGCGGCGTTCTATGCCGAGAAGGTCGACCTCCCGATCCGCCAGACGGCGGGGAGGACCAGCGGGGAGTTTCTGATGTGCTACCCGCCGGGGATCCCGATCCTCGCGCCGGGCGAGATGATAACGGACGAGATCATCGAGTACATCCT
>JAJQIQ010000019.1 GCA_021199135.1 Clostridiales bacterium
GTGCGCTCCGCCGAACAGTTTCGACGACACCGACGAATTTCTATGCTCGCGCCGCCAGCCACACTCTCGAGCGGGCGCAAGCTCTACACGGCTGCTGCCGAGAAATGCCATTTGTAAAACTTCGGCGCATACTCGAACTTCCGCCCGCCGCAGTGGATGGCGAGGGCGGAGCGGGATTCCGTTGGGTGACGTGCCTACTCGGGGGTGGCAGTGCCAGTCCCAAGCACGGAGTGCTTTCGGAATGGACTGGCACGTTTATGGTCGAGCGTAGCTCGGGCATTCACCCGTGCCGCTAAGGGCTACATAGTGGCGATATTTGAGCGGGCGCACCAAGGCTGAGCTGAATTCTTTTGAAATAGTGGGAGTGTATCATATGAGTGGAGCGCAATTTCGAATGCCGGCGGAGTTTGAGCCGCACGAGGGGACGATCATGATATGGCCGGAGAGGTCGGGCTCGTGGAACTACGGGGCGAGGGCGGCGAGAGAGGCTTTTTTACGGGTTATAAAGGCGATTGCGGAGAGCGAGAAGGTGTTTCTGGCGGTGTCGGAGAGGAGCCGGGACTCGGCGATTGAGATGATATTTGATGGAAATGCGATACAGGGAAGAATTGACGGCAGTTTTCGGTGGGGCGGAGACGGAGCGGCAGATGATTGGCGGGGGAACGTCGTGATTTTTCTGATGGAGACGGACGACGCATGGGCGAGGGACATTGCGCCGACGTTTGTGATTCGTGATAGCGAGTGCGTCGGGCAGGAACGAACTCGGCAGCGCAGAGGCAAGTCAGCCAGACAAGATCGAATTGGGCAGCGGGGCGGCGATAGGGTCGGGATTTGCTGGAAGTTCAACGCGTGGGGCGGTAAGGTCGACGGGCTGTACCCGCACTGGGAGAGGGACGATAAGTTTGCGGAGGGATTTTGCCGAAAGTTTGGTTTTGAGTGCGAGGACCTCGCGCCGTTCGTGCTCGAGGGCGGCTCCATCCACAGCGACGGCGAGGGTACGCTCATGACCACCGAGGAATGCCTGCTCTCGGCGGGGCGAAACCCCGGCATGACGAAAACAGAGATTGAAAAGAAACTGTTGGAGACGCTCGGGGCGGACAAGGTGCTCTGGCTTCCATATGGGATATACGGCGACGAGACGAACGGCCACGTCGACAACATCTGCGCATTTCTAGCTCCTGGCGAGGCAGTGCTCGCGTGGACGGACGATGTGGATGACCCGCAGTACGAGCGGAGCCTTGCGTGCCTCAAGTATTTATCGAATGTGACAGACGCGCAGGGTAGGAAGATAATCGTCCACAAGCTCCCGATTCCGGACGTGCCAATCACGATAACGCAGGAAGATTTGGACGGATTTGAGTTTGAGGCGGGCGAGGACATCCGCACGGTCGGGGAGAGGCTCGCCGCCTCCTATGTAAATTTCTATTTCTCAAATCAGGATTTAATTTTACCAGTCTTCTGCGGGGAGAACGAGGACAGCGACCGCCGCGCCGCACGGCTTTTGCAAGAGTGGTGCCCCAGCCGCCGCGTCATCCCCATCCCCGCCCGCGACATCCTGACCGGCGGCGGCAACATCCACTGCATCACGCAGCAGCTCCCGAAAGGAAATGACATAGCCTAAATGAAAGAAGTTTTGAAAGAAGTTTGAAAGAAGTTATGAAAGAAGTTTTGGCGGCGATTACTGACGCAATAGATGAGCGGAAAGTAAGGCATTCTCGCAATCGCCGCCCCGAATGCTACGGGGAAATCGTAAAATGATAGAATTTGATTGCAATTCAAAAGCCTCTTTGATATAATAGGGATGAAGTTGGTATAAAATCATTCCTAGGAGATGGATTATGGCTAAACAAGTACACGTCAGGCTGGATGATACGGTTTATGAGGCATTGATAGATTACAATGAGAATGCAAAGTCCTCGGTGCAGGATTCCGTAAGCACTGCGATTATTCAGTTCTTGAGCAGAAGAACCCAAAAAAACGAGTCGATACAGGCAGGCTTTACTTTTATTGACCTCTTTGCAGGGATTGGTGGGATGAGGATAGCATACGAGAGGGCAGGGGGAAGGTGCGTATATTCCAACGAGTGGAACAAATATAGCCAGCAGACGTATTTTGCAAATTTCGGGGAACAGCCAGACGGGGACATCACGATGGTGAATGAGTGCTCCATCCCAGATCACGACGTCCTTGTGGCGGGATTCCCATGCCAACCGTTTTCCATTGCCGGTGTTTCAAAAAAACAGAGCCTCGGACGCGCCACAGGCTTCGAGGATAAGACGCAGGGCACTCTGTTTTTTGATGTATGCCGGATTTTAAAGGCAAAGCGTCCAAAAGCTTTCATGCTTGAAAACGTAAAGAACTTATGCAGCCATGATAAAGGAAGAACCTTTAAGGTCATCACAGAGTCGCTCGAGGAATTGGATTACGAAATTTTTTATCAGGTGCTCGATGGGCAGGATTTCGTGCCACAGCACAGGGAGAGAATTCTGATTGTGGGGTTTGACAGAAGAAGATATGGCGATGACATAGACTTTTCCTTCGACATCACGCCCGTAAACCCCAAGCCCGTTATGAGAGATATATTGGAAGAAAATGTTGATGACAGATATACGCTTTCAGATAAACTGTGGGGATATCTGCAGGCCTACGCCAAGAAGCACAAGGAAGCTGGCAATGGCTTCGGGTACGGCATTGCCGAGCCCGATGGCATATCTAGGACGCTCAGCGCTAGGTACTACAAGGATGGTTCGGAAATCCTGATCCGTCAGGAGGGGAGGAATCCCCGAAGGCTTACGCCGAGGGAGTGTGCGCGGCTGCAGGGGTTTCCCGATAATTTCAAGATTCCCGTGTCGGACACCCAAGCATATAGGCAATTCGGCAATTCCGTGGTGGTTCCACTCATGGCGAACGTGGCACAGCTGGTCGTGGATAAAATGGAAGAGTTGGATGCGGATGCCGTGAATGAGACGGCAGAGAGGGCGGTGAGTTAAGTGGACGAGCTTGTATATAAGGCTGTGGATGCCGTTTTGAGCGGGGCAGCGGCATACTGCAAATTCCTTTCGGCAAACGACAGCGGAGAGACTGGCGGACATCAGTCGGGAATCCTCATATCAATGTCGGCAAAGTCTATTCTCTTTACTGATCAGGAATTGAGAGACAATCATATTTTAAAGAAAACCGGCTCCAT
>JAJQIQ010000036.1 GCA_021199135.1 Clostridiales bacterium
CTGGCGCTTAGCGCCCCCGCAATTGCGAGCAAGCTCGCATTGCGTTGCTTTTGTCCCCTGTATCATATATCTTTTCGCTCACGGTCACCCCGTCGCCGACCGGGAGCACCGCCGTCACCATGTCGTCGCGGTGCGTGAGCTCGTATAGGTACTCGCGCATCCGCTTGTATATCGTGCGGTTGCGCCGCGTCACGGCGTAGTGCGACTCGATGATAGTCCCGTCCTGCAGGACGTTGTCGGAGACGAGCGTGCCCCCGATATTGAGGAGTCGCATCACCTCCGGCAAAAAATTTATGTACTGCCCTTTCGCCGCGTCCATGAATATGAAATCAAACGGCTCCTCGAGGGTCCCCAGTACCTCCGCGGCATCGCCCTCGAGCAAGGTTATTTTATTTTCCATACCTGCGCGGTGGAAATTTTCTTTTGCAACATTAATACGTTTCTCATAATTTTCTATTGTGACAATCTCGCACGGAACCGGATCATATTCTGCCATGAAAAGCGCTGAGAACCCGACCGCCGTCCCGACCTCGAGGATTCTTTTTGGCCGCTTCATCGCAAGGAGGAGCTTCAGGAAATTTTGCGTCTCCTTCCTTATCACGGGAACGGCATCGGCGATGGCATTCCTCTCGATATCGTCCAAAATCTCCGTGTTCCCGGAGTCCAGCGAATTTATGTATGTCACAAGGCGCTCATCGACTATCATGCCATCTCACTCCGCGTCGTCCTCGTAATCGTCGTCGCCGTAGCCCTCATATACCCCGTCGAACTCGTCGTCCTCGCCGGTATCCACATTTTCGGTCTCTTCCTCCTCCTCTTCCGTCTCCTCCTCGGTCTCCGTCAACGAGGTTATGATCTCGTCTGGGTCCTCCGCAGTGCTCAGGACATAGACCCCCGGCACGATGTCGCTCTTCTCCCCCGAGAGCGCAAGCTGCAGGAAAAACAGCTTGCTGTCGCGCACCAGCCCCTTCTGCTCGAGGAGCTTGGCGATGTCCATGCCCGACATCCCGTCGCGGATCTGCACGACGACCTCCTTGCCCGGCTCCTCATCCACCGCGGACTCCGTGAAGAGGCGGTAGCCGTAGTCATAGCTCACGCGGCATACTGCCATGATGGCGTACACGACGATGAGGATGACCATGACGATGAATGCAATTTTTATGAACCTGAAAAGTGCCTTGTTTCTGCCTTCCATCCGCAGCTATACCTCCATGATTATAGGCATGATCATCGGGCAACGCTTCGTCTCCTTCCAGACGAAATCGCCGAGCGCGTCCTTGACCTCGTTCTTGATCCTGCCCCAGTCAGTGATGCTGTGATCCATGCAGTAGTCCATGGTGCCGTTGAGCACATGCTTCGCCTCGTCCATCAGCTCCTCGGAATTGCGGACATAGACGAAGCCGCGGGAGACGATGTCCGGCCCCGCGAGCACTTGCCCGCTCCCGCTGTCCAATGTCATAACGACGATGATAATGCCGTCCTCCGCAAGCCTCTGGCGGTCGCGGAGCACGATGTTGCCGACGTCGCCGACCCCGAGCCCGTCGACCATGACGTTGCCGACCTGCACATGACCCGTGACCTCAGCGCCGTCCTCGTCGATCTCGAGCACGTCGCCGGACGACAATATTTTTATGTGGCGGGTGTCGTAGCCCAGTTCCTCCGCGATCTTGGCCTGCGCGACCAGGTGCTTGTACTCCCCGTGCACCGGGATCGAGTACAAGGGGTTTACGAGCGAATATATGAGCTTTATGTCCTCGCGGCAGGCGTGGCCTGAGACGTGAACATCCTCGAAGATGACGTCCGCGCCCTTTCTCATCAGGTCGTTTATCACGCCGGTCACGGACTTCTCGTTGCCCGGGATCGGGTGCGAGCTGAAGACGATCGTGTCCCTCGGCTTTATCGTGACCTTGCGGTGCGTCCCAGCCGCCATCCGCGAGAGCGCCGCCATCGACTCGCCCTGGCTCCCCGTCGTGATGATGACGGTCTTCTCGTCAGGGTAGTTGCGCAGCTGGTCCGCGTCGATCAGTATGTTCTCGGGCAGAAGCAGGTAGCCCAGGTCCGCGGCGATGGAGATTATGTTTACCATGCTCCGCCCCTCGATGGCGACCTTGCGCCCGAATTTGTCCGCCGAATTTATTATCTGCTGCACACGGTCCACGTTTGACGCGAACGTCGCGATTATTATCCTCGTGTTCTTGTGCTCGGAGAAAATGTTGTCGAGCGTCTTTCCGACCGATTTTTCAGAATTCGTAAAGCCCGGCCTCTCGGCGTTCGTGCTGTCACAGAGCAGGGCGAGAACCCCTTTCTTTCCGATCTCGCCGAAGCGCTGCAAATCTATCGCGTCGCCGAATACCGGCGTGTAGTCGACCTTGAAATCCCCCGTGTGCACCACCGTGCCCGCTGGAGAGTAGATCGCGAGCGCCGCCGCGTCCTGTATGCTGTGGTTCGTGCGGATGAACTCGACGCGGAAACAGCCGGCATTTATGTGCTGCCCGTACTTTACGATCTTACGCTTCGTCTTGCCGAGCATCTCATGCTCCTCGAGCTTGTGCTCGATGATCGCCATCGTCAGCCTCGTCGCGTAGACCGGGACGTTTATCTCCTTCAGCACATAAGGAATGGCGCCGATGTGGTCCTCATGGCCGTGCGTGATGAATATCCCCTTGACCCTGTCCGCGTTCTCTTTCAAATAGGTGATGTCCGGGATGACAAGGTCCACTCCGTACATATCGTCCTCCGGGAAGGCCATGCCGCAGTCCACAACAATAATACTGTCCTCGTACTCGAAGGCAGTAATGTTCATCCCAATCTGCTCAAGCCCCCCGAGCGGGATAATCTTGAGCTTGGTATTTAATTTTCCTTGGTTCTTCATAAATCCTCCTGTAATTTTGTCTTGATTATATTTTCGCACCCGTTCGGGCATTCAATTCATTATTAAATCTAAATTTAACTTTAGAAGACTATCTGCGTCTCCTCGTCCGCCTGCTCGGAGAAGACCTTCGCCAGCGCCGCAAGCTGCTCCTCATCGCTCACCATCTGGTAAAACGCCTCGTCGTCGCCCTCGGAGACTTCCTTCAGGATATATGCGTCGCAGTCGCCGGCGCTTCCGTCCGAGACGAGCAGGTACTTCACCCCGTACAGCTCCGTCTCGTCCTCTACCGTAAACTCCGTCTCCTCTCCGGTGTC
>JAJQIQ010000147.1 GCA_021199135.1 Clostridiales bacterium
AATTCAAAAGCGGACTTTAAGGAGCCGCCGGCACTTGATGGTGCGGGGCGTAAGCCCCAGCAGCATCTTATGTGCCGCTGCGAGCTCCGCCTAAGCGCAAGCGTGTCCGCGTTGAATTCGTTCCTGCCGCGAAGCCCCTCAGCACTGTCTACAGGCGGGCGCGTATTGTTTACTTGAAATACTCCACGCCGGACTTGAACAGGTGCATGTTTTGCCTGGCGGGGATGTTGGAGGCTGTCGAGGCCGTGGAGCGCTCGCAGTGCGCCATCTTGCCGAGTATGTGGCCGTCGGGGCTTAAGATCCCCTCGATGGAAAGCTGCGAGCCGTTCGGGTTGTAGTCGGGGTCCATCGTGGGCCGGCCGGAGGCGTCCACGTAGGCCGTCGCGACCTGGCCGCCTGCGTAGAGCCTTTTTAGCCACTCGGGGGTCGCGACGAAGCGGCCCTCGCCGTGCGAGGCCGGGGTGCTGTAAATGTCGCCCGCGCTCACGCCAGAGAGCCAGGGCGATGCCGTGCTCATGACCTTGGTGCTGACCATGCGGCTTACGTGCCTTCCTACCATATTATAGGTGAGGGTCGGGCTGTCGCCGTCCTGCCGCCGGATCTCGCCGTACGGGAGCAGGCCCAGCTTCATGAGTGCCTGGAAGCCGTTGCAGATGCCAAGGATGAGGCCGTCGCGCTCGCGCAGGAGCCTCATGACCTCCTCGGCGATTTTTTCATTTCTGAACACCGCCGCGAAGAACTTCGCGGAGCCCTCGGGCTCGTCGCCCGCGGAGAAGCCGCCCGGGAACATGATGATCTGGGCTTGCCTTATCTCACGCACGTACTCGTCGACCGATGAGCGGATCGCCCCTGCGTCGAGGTTCTTGAACACGCGCACGGAGACCTCCGCGCCGGCCTCGGTGAACGCGCGACCGCAGTCATACTCGCAGTTCGTGCCGGGCATGACGGGGATGAAGACCTTCGGACGGGCCACTTTGTTTTTGCATATGAAAACACGTTTCTCATCAGTGCCAACGGGTACGGCAGCCTCTGTCGCTTCATAGTCTGCGGGACGCGTCGGGTAGACGGACTCGAGCGGGGCCTCCCAGAGTTTCCGCAGTTCATCTATCGAAATTGCGACCTCATCTGCTGCTGCATCGCTCAAAGTTTCCGCATTATTTAAGACTTTTGCTTTATTTTGGTCGTCAACCATACTCGTCTCTATGGTGAACATCCCGCTGTCGTCGACCTGCCCGACGGCTTTCACGCAATCCGAGAGCCCTGCGGCGGCGAACTTTTCCTTTATCGCCGCGGCGCTCTCCGGCTTCACCTCGGCGACGATGCTGCCAAAGCCCGGGCAAAACAGCGTCCCGTCGGAGACGTCCGCGCCGACGCGCACGCCCAGGTCGCCGCCGAACGCCATCTTCATGAGCGCCGGCGCGAGGCCTTTGCCGTCGAGGGCATAGCTGGACTCCACGAGCCCGGCTTTCGCGCAATCGAAAATCACGCCGTACATTTTCATTGCCTGCCCCCAGTCCGGGAGGTCGTACTTGTCGCGTTTTATATTGAAGATTACGAGAGAATCCCCTGCGTTTTTGAGCTCGGGCATCACGACGGTCTTCTCATCTCCTACCGCCACCGCGAACGACACCAGGGTCGGCGGCACGTCGATGCGGCGCTCCCGGCCGTTTTCGTCGGTGTAGCTGTAGCTGCCGGACATCGAGTCCTTGCCGCCTATCGAGGGCAGGCCGAGGCCAATCTGCGCCTGGTACGCGCCGAGCAGGGACGACAGCGGCAGCCCCCAGCCCTCGGGGTCTGGGTGCTCGGCATCGCCCATCCTCCTGAAGTACTCCTGGAACGTCAATCTAACCTTGCCGGTGTCGCCGCCCATCGCCGCGATACGCGACACCGACTCGAGCACCGCGTAAGCCGCGCCGTGGTACGGGCTCCAGCTCGAAAGGTACGGGTCGAAGCCGCAGGCCATCATCGTGACCGCGCTGCACTGCGGGGTCGCTCCGCAATCTGAACAGTGTTCATTTTCGCCAGCTTTCGCGCGCTTCTCCTCGTAGATCGGGAGCTTCGCGATCATGCCCTGCGTCTCGGTCTTTTGGTATTTGCCGCCGTAGGGCATAACTACTGTTCCCGCTCCTATGGAACTGTCGAACATCTCCACGAGCCCGCGCTGCGAGCAGACGTTTATGTCGGAGACGACGGCGCGGAGAGCCGAGGCTGTGTCTGCTGCCGATGCGACCGCGGGGATTTCTGGGTGGGCGAAGAATCTGGCCTGCGCCAGTTATCCGGTCGCGGCTGACGCGCAGAGCGCGTCAACCGCCGGGGATCCGGCGCAGCCGGTCCCCGCGGCAGCCCGCTTCGAGGGCGCCGCGCCCGGCATCCCCCCGGAGACCACGACCTCCGCCTCCTGCCTAGCGCCGTTCGGGTCGCGGGCGGCGCGTGAATTATTCACGATCTCCCTCCCGCGCCACGTGAGGCAAAGCCGCTTCTGTTCGGTGATCACCGCGGTCTCGACCGCCTCGAGGTTCTCCTCGTCCGCGTATCTGAGGAACTTGTCCACGTCCTCCGGCGCGACGACGACCGCCATCCTCTCCTGCGACTCCGAGATCGCAAGCTCGGTCCCGTCGAGCCCCGCGTACTTCTTCGGCACCGCATCTAGGTCCACGGTGAGCCCGTCGGCGAGCTCGCCGATCGCGACCGCGACGCCGCCCGCGCCGAAGTCGTTGCACTTCTTTATGATGGAGCTGACCTCCTCGCGCCTGAAAAGCCTCTGGATCTTCCTCTCGGTCGGCGCGTTGCCCTTCTGCACCTCCGCGCCGCACTCGCTCGTGGACTGCGCGTTGTGCGCCTTCGACGAGCCCGTCGCGCCTCCGATGCCGTCGCGGCCCGTCCTGCCCCCGAGCAGGATGACCTTATCCCCCGGCACCGGGCTTATCCTTTTTACCGCGCGCCTCGGCGCAGCCCCGATGACCGCCCCAATCTCGAGGCGCTTCGCCGCGTAGTTCGGGTGGTAGATCTCTTTTACGTATCCCGTCGCGAGGCCGATCTGGTTGCCGTAGCTGCTGTAGCCCTTGGCGGCCTCGCGCACGATCTTCTTTTGCGGGAGTTTCCCCGGCAGGGTCTCCGATGCCGGCCTGGTCGGGTCGGCCGCTCCGGTGACGCGCATCGCCTGGTAGACATAGGTC
>JAJQIQ010000125.1:0-5954 GCA_021199135.1 Clostridiales bacterium
GTTCCAGCGAACGCTGTCGCGGCTGGTGATACGCACTGCCCCACGACAACCGCCGCCGCGAGGAGCGCTGTGATAAGTTTCTTCATGTTTCTCATTGTTAGATCCTCCCTCGTATTCTTTAAATATCCTTGCGTCTGAAAGCATGGCTACTTCTTTACGCAAAAAACGGCAAGTCCGCCGCACAGTATCTTTGCGCAACGGTCTTGCCGCAATGCTCCTTCATATGAAAAATAGACTTGCAGAAAATGTCTTCGCCCAGCAGAAAAAAGACAGGGTCAGCTACTCTGTCTGTCTGTCTGTCTGTCTGTCTGTCTGTCTGTCTGTCTGTCAAAGATTATCTGCTTTTCCGACATCTTATACAAGCCTTTCATAAAATTTCTCGAAAATTTATATTATCATTTTACTACCATACGGTGAAATTTGCAAGAAAAATTTTCGCGTTACATTTTAGAAATCGCCATCATGCAAGCAAAACCGATTGTAATCCGCGAAAAAAAATGTTAGAATATTCACATCGAACCAATTATGCAGAATATAAAAGGAGGCCATCATGGATTATTCAAAGGAATATGACCAGAAGCTAATGTCCGCCGACCAGGCGGCGGCGGTAGTCCAGTCTGGCGACTGGGTGGACTACGGCTGGTGCGTGAACACCCCAAACGCGATTGATGCGGCGCTCGCGAAGCGTACCGACGAGCTTAAGAATGTCAACCTGCGCGGCGGCATCATCATTAACCCGCTCGCCGTCTTCGAGCGCGAGGACGCAGGGGAGCACTTCACGTGGAACTCTTGGCACATGGCGGGATACGAACGCAGGCTCATCTCACGCGGCTGCTGCTACTACGCGCCGATCCGCTACTCCGAGCTCCCGCGCTACTATAGGGACGGAAACACCCCGAAGCCCAACGTCGTGTACGCGGTGGTATCACCGATGGACAAGCAGGGCTTCTTCAGCTTCGGCCCCAGCGCGTCCCACCTCGGCGCGGCCTGCGAGATGGCCGACAAGATCATCGTCGAAGTAAACCAGAACATGCCGCGCTGCCTCGGCGGCACCGAGAGCGGCGTCCACATCTCGCAGGTGGACGGCATAGTCGAAAGCGACAACCCGGCGGTTCCGGAGCTCGGCGCGGGCGGTCCTGCGACCGCCGTCGACAAGAAAGTCGCGCAGCTCATCGTAGACCAAATTCCGAACGGCGCGTGCCTCCAGCTCGGCATCGGCGGCATGCCAAACGCAGTCGGCTCCCTCATCGCCGAGTCAGACTTAAAGGACTTAGGAGTGCACACCGAGATGTACGTCGACGCCTTCGTCGACATCGCGAAAGCCGGCAAGATTACCGGCGCCTGCAAGTCGATCGACCGATTCCGCCAGACTTACGCATTCGGCGCGGGCACGAAGAAGATGTACGACTACCTCGACGACAACCCTGAGCTGATGAGCGTCTCCGTTGATTACACGAACGACGTGCGCACCATCTCCGCTATTGACAACTTCATCTCCATAAACAACTGCGTGGACATCGACCTCTACGGCCAGATTAGCGCGGAGTCATCAGGCACCAAGCAGATAAGCGGCGCAGGAGGCCAGCTCGACTTCGTCCTCGGCGCGTACCTCTCCAAGGGCGGCAAGAGCTTCATCTGCTGCTCGTCCACGTTTACCGACAAGCAGGGACAGATGCACTCCCGCATCCGCCCGACGCTCGTCGACGGCTCCATCGTCACCGACACCCGCGCGAATACGCACTACATCGTAACCGAGTACGGCATGGTGAACGTCAAGGGGCTCTCGACCTGGCAGAAAGCCGAGGCGATTATCTCCATCGCCCACCCCGACTTCCGCGACGAACTCATCAAGGAAGCAGAGAAGATGAAGATTTGGAGGCGTTCGAACAAGTAAATTATGGCACAAAAAGTACGCCCCACCCAAGTTGGGTGGGGCGTACTTTTTATGATGCGCAGGGTTCGCAGATGAAATATGCAGCCTTTCGGCTGCGCGAACCCGCGCGACGAGTAGGATTCGGACAAGCCGCCTCCTACTCGATTAAATATTCTTCAGCACATCCACCGCATCCCCGAGCGCGGCTCCGTCGACCGTAAAGAATTTCCCCTCGTCGGAGAGCCGTGCGTACTCTGGCTCGATCGGCAGCCGGCCAAGCACCGGCACGCCTAGGTCTGCCGCGACCTCGTCGATATGGCTCTCGCCGAAGACCGCGATCTTTTTCCCGCAGTCCGGGCACTTGACGAAGCTGAAATTCTCGACGATGCCGAGCACTGGGATGTCCATGAGCCCCGCCATGCGGAAGGCCTTCTTTACGATCATCTGCACGAGCTCCTGCGGCGAGGTGACGATTATGACCCCGTCCACAGGGAGCGACTGGAACACCGTGAGCGGCACGTCGCCCGTCCCCGGCGGCATGTCGACGAAGAGGTAATCGACGTCGCCCCAGACCGTCTCGTTCCAGAACTGCTTGACTGCCCCCGCGATGACCGGGCCGCGCCATACGACCGGAGCCTCCTCGTCGTCCATGAGGAGGTTTATCGACATCAGCTTGATGCCGCAATCCGTCACGAACGGGTACATCCCCTTCTCGTCGCCAATGACCTCGCCGTGCGCCCCGAACATCTTCGGGATCGACGGGCCGGTTATGTCCGCATCTAAGATCCCGACCTCGTGACCCTCCTTTTTCATCTGCGCCGCGAGCATCGCGGTCACGAACGACTTTCCGACGCCGCCCTTTCCGCTGACCACGCCGACGACGTGGCGGATGTCAGAGTCGGGGTTCATCGCCTCCTTCATGTCCTGCGGGTTTGGATTTCCATTGCAACCCTCGCAGCTCTCCCTCGTGCAGCCCGACGCGCTGCCGCAATTGTTGTTGTCCGGCATGATTTGTTCCTCCTTGAATTTAGTTAATTACCATTCACGCTTATTTATAAAGGCTTCCGGCCCGCGAGAACGGGTAGTAGGTGATGTACGCCTTGCCGATGATCTGGTCCTTCCTGACATAGGTGTTCGTCCAGTAGCGCGCATCGTAGGAGTCGTTGCGGTTGTCGCCGAGGACGAGATAGCAGCCCTCCGGCACCTCAAACTCAAACGGACCCGTCATCCAGACCCACTCCTCCTTGAGGTAGTCCTCCGTAAGCGGCGTGTCCGAGCCGTCGATGTAGATTTTCGCGTCCTCAATCCTTACGGTCTCGCCCGGCAGGCCGATTATGCGCTTCACATATTTCTGGCTCTCGTCGTCCGGAAAACGGAAGATTATGATGTCCCCGCGCTGCGGCTCGGAATTCACGTACGACAGGCGAAACCCTAGGATATCGTCGCCCGGCTCAATCGTGTGCTCCATCGAGCCCGTCGGCACCGTCGCGTTTATGATCACGAAATTTTTCAGCACCATCGCAATCGCTATCGCGGCCGCGATCGTGATGATCCAGCTCAGAGCCTCACGGAGGGCTGAGTGCTTTTTCCCCTTCCCATTGCCGCCGTCCCCCTGATCTGCGGCCTCCTCATTGTCCAGGACTTCTCCTTGGTCCAGTGCCTCCTCCTGATTTTCGGCGTTCTCCGCCATCTCATCCACCTGCTTTCATAAAATTAAGTCTAAATTTAATTTTTTATTCCCGCGCCGCTGTAAAAACATCATTCATGCGGCGTGAACCACCAGTTTATGAAATCGTCCCTCCGGAACTCAAGCCCGACAAGTTCTAGCTCCGCCATCTCCTTGTCCGTAAACTTCATATCGACGAACTCGTTCAGCGAGTCTATGAAGCTCGCCTCAAGGCACCAGATTGACTGGACCGTGGCGATGTCATTCGGATCCCAGGCGTGCACTACGGCCCCGCCGAAATCCACCAGCTTGTTCCACGTCAGGCTGGAGTTTATTATGCGCTGGCGAATGTTTTCCAGGACCACCGAGAGGAAATTGTGCACCTTGTAGTTGTCCATCACCGGCTGCATCAGCTTGTAGAGCCTGTGTTCCTCGTTCACGGTGATGTCGAGGTGCCCGCTCTGCGTGTTCGTCACCATGCAGAAGATGTCGTCGTAGCCGAACTTCTTTGGCAGGAGCGAGTAGGCGTTGCGGTAGAGCATCACGTTCTTCTCCTCCGAGAAATCCGCGACCATGTCGTCATAGATTATGCCGGGGTGCTCGCTTATCACGTACCGCCGCGACTTCGTGTACGGCGCAAGGAACTGGCTGAATATGTCGCGGTTTTTTTCAAATACTATGAGCCTGTTGTCCTTTAAAAATTTCTTGAAATCCGCCACGTAGTTTGCGCGGTAATAGTCGAACAGCCCACGCGTGATGAACGCGATGCGGATGACCTTGCCCATGAAGCCGTCTATTATCGTGTCCACAGGAAGTTCGACCGCCCGGCCTTTCAGGTATACGTCCACCGTCACCGAATGCCCGAGGAGCTTCATCTCGTCCTCGTAGCCGGTCAGCATCGACCTGTGCCCGTTTGAGAGGTACTGCCCGAGCCCCGCCGTGTTGTTTGAGAAGGCCTCGACTATCTTCCTCCCTATGAGCCCACGGAGCTCGTGGAGTTTTCCGTCCTTCGCCACGCCATCCCTCGATGCGCGCAGCGTCAGGAACCTCTTTTTTATGTTCAGGCGATACGACATGTCCTTTATCCACGGGGGCCTGATGTCGAGCTCCTGGCTCTCGTCCGCCGCCAGAAACCCCTGCTGGTAGAGGCGCGAGGGTATCTCCATCCCCTCATGCCGCGCGCTGAAAATCCAGATGTAGCCCTCCATGAAATCGTCGTCGACCCTGATGGCGACGACCCCGAGGATGTCCGCGAAAGGGTTTTCCATGATGCGGTTCGGCTCGCTCACGACCGCCTTCATGTCGTCAAACGATACCTCCACCGGAAAAGGCTGGTAGAGCATGTACTCCTTCACCAGGTTTACGAGCCTGCGGAGCGTGAGCTGCGTCGCGTAGGCGGGTTTTAAGACCAGCGTGATCTTCGCCCCGGATTCCCGACGGTTTGAGCCGACATACTCCATCGTCTTCGAATTCTCGAACCACTTGACGGTGATCGCCTCGAGCGACTGCCTGCTCCCGACGTTCCACGCGGTGTTCACGCTCTTGTCCTTCTTCGACTCGATGAGGATCCCGCGCGCCACCATGAAGCATGAGAGCATCCCGATCCCGAACTGCCCGATCGGCTCGTATTTGAGCTGCTGCATCTGATACTCCTCGCTCTGGTAGTAGCTCACGCCGACTTTTGAGACATAGCGCTCCACGTCCTGCGCGTTCATCCCGATGCCGTTGTCCTCCACCGAGAGGCGCTGCGTCACCGAATTGTAGGAGATGGTTATCCTCGGGTCAAAGAGCTTGCGCATCGAGTTCAATGTCTCCGCCTGCTCCATCTCCAAAAACTCCGTGCCCCAGCTCATCTCGAGGGCAAGCCGCGTCATGCAGGAGTCGATCCCGTTCTGCACAAGCTCCCGTATATAAACCTCATCATTCCCGTAAAATTCAGGGCTTGCAAGCATCGCTATGAGGTTGGAATTGTCAATGTCGACCGTAGTCGTCTTCATGTCGCCCACTGCATCACCCCTGCCAGTGGAGTTAGTTTGAACTAACCCCTGTTTCCCTCGCCAATCAGCACCGCCTGTACCAGGTAACGCTTCGAGGAATTCCCGATGCAGGTGGACAGCGTGAGTATGTGGCTCTGCGTCGAAAGCTCCACATCGCGGAAATTGCCCTTGCCCTCGCTCAGCGTCGCAAGCTTGTCGAGATATTCCTGCCGTCCCTCCTCCGTGGAGAAATCGTTGCTCGCGATCACGTGGGAATTGTCCGTGGAGTATGCCGCGAACACTTCATAGACCAGCGCGCTGTCCCCCGTGTAGATGTACACATATGGGTACTCATCGAAGAAAGCGCTGTCCTCGAAATTGTGAAGCGTCGCAAACATCGTCTTGTTGCGCATGTTGTGCCCGTAGATGACGGTGTTGA
>JAJQIQ010000125.1:6054-10129 GCA_021199135.1 Clostridiales bacterium
AGCGTCGCAAACATCGTCTTGTTGCGCATGTTGTGCCCGTAGATGACGGTGTTGAAGTCCGTGAATTCCTTGCTCGTCGCAAGCTCTGTGTATATGCAGCCCGGGTAGCCCCGTGTGCCGTTCATGTTGTAATTCAGGTAGTAGGTGTCGTCAGTCGGGTGCTGGAGCACGGGATAGTCGACATTCGTCCCCGGTATGTATATCCAGGCATAGATGTCGCTGTTCGTCTCCCTGAGTGAATCCCAGTCGAGGTTCTTCTGCGGGATCTCGACCATGGCCTCATCATCCGCGGACTCCGCCGCATCCTCCGCGGCGTCCGCCTCAATCACCGTCTCCGCGGCATCGCCGTCCTCCGTCCCGGCGGCCGCCGCATCGCCCGTCGCGCCATCCTCATCGCCCGTGCCGCTGTCATCTGCCTGTTCCACCTGGTTCACCTGATTTGCGAGGTCCTCGTAGGTCTTTTGCGCATTGCGCTTCACGACCTGGTTGCGCACCATGATGCAGATCAGCACCACGAGAATCACCGCCAGCATGATCGCAAGTATCCTGTATATGTTAAGGATCGGGGCGGCTTTCTCCTCCCCCTCCATGTTTTCAACGGTTTCGGGCTCCATCTCCTGCCCGTCTGTCTTTTCCTCTTCCGTCACTTCACTCTTCTTTTCTTCCGCCATTTTCTCTCTCCGATTTTTTCTGTGCGAAAAATCCTGTCCTTAAGTAAAAAATGGGGCGGTGGAGTAACTCCCCGCCCCCTATGATGCTCTGCATGCCTGCTTTTCGTATCCAGTGGATTAATAGCTCTTACGAGCTTTGGTGCCGCATAATGCGACAACGCCCATCGCTGCCACAACGGCAACGACTGCAATCGGCAGGATCGGCAGACCCTCGCCTGTCTGCGGCGCAGCGTCCGAAGTGCTCGTGCCAGCAGTCACGGTGGTAGCCGCAAGCGTCGTGGCCTTCGCTGAATCATCAGCCGGTACGCCGTTGATGTAGGTGTAGCTGGTATTGGTCGTCGTCGTGTTGTAGCTGTTTTTCACCGTCCTGGTGGTGTTGCCGTCGTCGGTGATGGTCGCAGTGGTGTTGCCATCGTCGGTAATGTTCGTGCTGGTGTTCCCATTGTCGGTGATGTCCGTAGTGGTGTTGCCGTTGTCGGTGATGTCCGTCTCGGTGTCAGTCGGATTCACCACCGTCTCGTCGTCACCGTCAGTGGATCCAGTGCTTCCGACAACTACGAAAATCGGTGAGAACGCAGTCATGCTGACTGCCACCTTGCCGTTGCCGACATAGCTCGGCGTGAGGTACTCCCACGTGCCGGTCAGCGTACGGTAGTGCATCACATACACGTTATCCGTCGCCTCAATCCCCGGAACGGAGATCTCGACAGTCACTGACCCGTTTACCGTGCCAGAGTAGCTGATGTCTGCCATCGCGACGATCGTGTCGCCCTCGGCCTTGACCTCCTCGAGCGCAAGCGCGTATGCCTCGCTGCTGACGCTGGAGGTCGTGACATTTGCATCGCTCCCGCTGACAGTGACTGATGACACAGCGCTGTTTAATTTCTCAACAACCGCGTCTGACGCCGTCGGTGATGTGGCTGCAAACACAGTCGTCGCTCCCATCGCAAGAACCAGGAGTGCAGCAAGCACAGCAAAACATTTCTTTTTCATCAGGCATCTTCCTCCTTTCCTAAAAAACTCGACATGCAAAGTCTTTCGAGCCGTTCGGCTCATGATACAACGGATTGCTCCCCTGTATCATATATATCAAGTGCGCGCGCACTGGATACCATTTTTATTCCGAAACCTCCGTGTAGAACACATTCATGATGAGGTCCGTGAGGGCGTCCTCGTCGACGTAGTATTCCTCATATGTCTCGCCCATCTCGGTCTCGCCCGGGACCGTGTACATCCGGTCCTCCGTGAAGTCGTAGGCGGACAGTTCCTCGATGAGGCTCGTGAAATCGACGCTCGATACCATGTAGTCAGCCACGGAGTCGTACACCGAGGTCGCCATCTCAGCCGCGTCGTCCGACATCGACATGAGCTTTTCCCAGAAGCTCAATATGTACTGCTCCTGCCGCCTCAGCCTCTCCGTCGCGCTGTCAAACTCGGACGTGTCGCGCCCGCGCAGGTAGCAGTAGGCCTCCTCGCCGGAAAGGGTCACGACGTCGCCCTCGTGCAGGTCCACGCCGAGCGAGGTGTTCTTGATGTCTGTCATGACCTCCACCTCGACGCCGCCGACCGCGTTGTTCAAGAGGGAGATTCCTCCCATGTTCAGCGCGACATAGCCGCTTATCGGTATATTTCCAAACAGCTTCGAGACGGCGTTTACGCTCCAGTTGCAGCTTATCTTCCTCCCGTCGCCGAAGCCGTGCTGCAGGCATATCTGCGCCTCCATCGTCCCAAGCGACTCGCCGTTCTCGTCGTATATGTTTATCTCTGTCATCGTGTTGCGGTTTATCGATATGACGGAAAGCTGCTCATTTCGTGAGTCCGCCACAAGCAAAAACATCGCATCCGACTGCCCTCCGCTCACGTAATCTGCCACATCCTCCGACACGGTGTCGTCATCGTCTATCCCCATGATGAGGTAGCTGCGTATTCCGGAGTTGTAGCGGTACTGCTTGCCATTGTACTCGATTACGCCCTCCTGCCACTTCTCCACGTCGGCCTCGGACTCCGTATCGGATTCTGATTCCTCCTCGGACTCGGTCTCAGTCTCAGGCTCTGTCGCGGCCTGGACGATGTTCTCGTCCCCGCCGTCGCCCGGGTCTTCGTATGTCTGCCGCCATGTGCCCTGCACCAAGGTCCTTATGCCGAGCACGACCACGAGCACAAGCACCACTGCCATGGCGCCCGTGAGAAAATACAGTGCACTGTTAGTCTTTTGTGATGGCTCACGAAATCCTCTCATGCCTCTTTTGCATCCCTCTCTTTGCTGTCGGGGCTTCCATCCCCGCCGCCGTAGTAGCTCCCGTAGTAGCTGCCGTAATAGCCGCCGTAGTATCCGGTGTCGTAGTTGCTCTTCTTCATCCTCACTTTATTCAGCACGGCTCCGAGGATCCTCACCCCCGACGCCTCAAGCTGCTTCTTGACGCTTAGGATCATGCGCCCGCTCGCCGTCCCCTGCGCAATCACTAGTATCGCGCCGTCGCAGTGCTTTGCGATGACGGCGGCATCTATCGCCGCTCCTATCGGCGCACAGTCGAGGAGGACGTAGTTGAAATGCTCTCTCCCGAACTTGAGCAGATCGTCGAAATATCTCTTCTCGAGGATCTCCGTCGGGTTCGGGACCGTGGGCCCCGCAAATATCATGAAAAGCCCCGGGATCTCTGTGCCGTAGAGCACTTCCTCGAGGTTCTTCTGCCCCGACAGGAAATGCGACAGCCCGTAAATCTCCTCGCCGTCTAGCGAGAGCGCGCGGAGCCGCCCCACGTAGACCGACTTGCGCATGTCGGTGTCGATGAGAAGCACCCTCTTCCCCGACTCGGTCAACGACCGTGCAAGGTCCAGCGTGACCGTGCTCTTGCCCTCGTTCGGCAGGGCGGAGGTGATGACGATCGTCCGGATGTCGTCGCCGCAGAACTGGATGTTGGTCTTCAGGGCGCGCAGCGACTCCTTCATGGCATATCTCTGTTCTTTTAATTTCCCGAACTTGACTGACTTCATAGGCCGCTCTCCCGCCTGCTGCGCCCGGGCTTCGCCCGGTTCCTGTGCTTCTTCGCCTTCTTGGCCCGCTTCTTCTCGCGCTTCTTTTTCTTCTTCTGCGCCCTCTTGTCGCCGTCGTCCTCGGCCTCCTCAAGCGGGAGCGTGCCGAGGATATTGAGGCTCAGCTTCTTCTCGATGTCCTCAGCCGTCATTATCGTGTCGTTGAACAGGTATGACAGCACTACTATCGCTATGGCGAGCACCGCGCCCAGGATGCCTCCTATGACCGTGTTCTTTATGGTGTTCGGGCTCACCGGATCTCCGTCAGCGTAGCCGTTCTGGATGATGGTCGGCGGGTCCTGGTCCATCTTTATGGAGATGAAGTTCGCCCCGACCTCCGCTATCTCGTCCGCTATCTCCTTCGCGACGTA
>JAJQIQ010000129.1 GCA_021199135.1 Clostridiales bacterium
AAAATACATGGGCTGCTGCAGGGGCCAGCTACGACGTGGTTTCCGACGACGGGAGCAACGCATTGGGCGGTGATCTCACGACGGAGAATACTGGTTACACTGCCATCTGGTACTCCGAGGACGGGGACTCCGACATGGTCGCAAAGACCGGCACCTACACGATCCGCTACCGCCTCACCTACGCGGACGGCGATGAGGATGATGACAACGCGGGCGCGACCGTCAAGACCCCGACCTTCAGCGCGAAGGTCACGAACTCGCTCGTGCTGCCGAAGGTCAACGTCACGACCCGCACCGCCGACTCGCTGGACAGCGACGACATCATCAAGTGCCTCGAGACCAACGTCGACATGAACAACAACGACAGCCTGCATGAGTCCATCGACGGCGTATGGTACAAGGACGGCAGCGGCGACTACGTGAAGGGCGCGAACGAGGGCGCGTCAGGCAGCACGGCCACCATCGGCTACGTCGAGGTCTACGACACGTCGACGGTAGGCAACGTGGAGTGGCACTTCTTCATCAAGAAGGCAGCGGCAGGTCCTCATGTGGATATGGGCATACCGAATACACAGAAACTCATCTTGAGAACCGAATTATTAATTCATAATTTAATTTTTTGCAAAAGTTTTTGACGGCGCAGTCATGAATTTTCTCGGCTACCTTGCCGTCCGCAAAAGCCGCGACCTACAACAACCTCTTCGCGGGCTACGTGCGCGTACAGGATATAGATGAAGACGATGAGATGGAGGTCACCGTCGCGTGCGACGCGAGCAATCTGGATAACATGGGCGTCATCCCTGAGGACGCGACATACGTGACCCCGAACAGCGCGACCGCGCTCTCGAACGTCGAGGTGCGCGCGGAGTTCGGCACGAACTACTACAACACCACGGACGGCCTCGTCACCGCGCTCGATGGCGAAGCTGAAACTGCTGACAACGATTACTACGAGCAGTACTATGGGTACAATACGGAATATTACAGTGAAGACCCTGAAAATACATGGGCTGCTGCAGGGGCCAGCTACGACGTGGTTTCCGACGACGGGAGTGACGTGCTGGGCGAGGAACTCACGGCGAAGCATGACGGATACACTGCCATCTGGTACTCCGAGGACGGGGACTCCGACATGGTCGCGAAGACCGGCACGTACACGATCCGCTACCGCCTCACCTACGACGACGGCAAGGAAGGCATCCCGAAGGGCACTACGCTTACGGTCGGTGATGGAACTTATAGTGATACTGTGAACAGCGATGACGTATATGAGAACACCATAGCCCTCACTTGGACCGGCGCGGACAGCAATGACTGCAGCGCGACCGCGACCTACACGACCGATACTCAGCTGACGAATATGGACGGCTCGTGGACGGTCGGGTCTGTCACGTCCGGCCTCGTAAAAGGCAGCAAAATAAGCCTCACGTACACGGCTGATGGTGAAGGCACCGACGGCCTCGCAAGCGGCTCCTACACCTTCGAGATCACCAGCATCACTACGGGCGAGACCGTGGGCGCGACCGTAAAGACCCCGGGCTTCAGCGCGAAGGTCACGAACTCCCTCGTACTGCCGAAGGTCAACGTCACGACCCGCACCGCCGACTCGCTGAGCAGCGACGACATCATCAAGTGCCTCGAGACCAACGTCGACATGAACAACAACACAAAGGACGAAATGAACTTGGCACAGGCAGATGCACTACAGTTTTGTCAAATCAGCCTTAAACATTTCAGTCAGGGGCACTTAAAAATGTTGAAAAATATTGATGTTTCCATTCGCAAATGGTAGAATGCTTTTAAATATAAAAATTTTAAAAATCTGCTTGACATTGCAAAATCAGCATGGTATAGTACTTTTGTTCCAAACAAATGTCTTTTTGGCGTGGCGGACTTTTTGCCGAAAGTTTGCCCGTTATATATTGGGGCGCATAAATTCAGGAGGGATTGACATGAGTGAAGCGAGCGTATTTGACGTTGCGAAATATATTTTAAGGAAGCTTGGACGCATCAGCACGTGGAAGCTCCAGAAACTGTGCTACTATGCCCAGGCATGGGAGCTCGCGTGGACGGACAATCCGCTTTTCGAGGAAGAATTCGAGGCCTGGGCCAACGGGCCGGTTTGCCGCGAACTGTACAACGAGCACAGAAAGAAATATTGGGTCACGGAGGAGGACATACGCAAGGGCAATCCTGACAACTTGTCGCAGGAGAACAAGGACGACATCGACATCATCATCCGCGATTACGGCAGCATGGAGCCCTGGGAACTGCGCGAGCAGACCCACTGCGAGGATCCTTGGAGAATTGCCCGCGGCGACATATCGGCCTCGGAGCGCTGCAGCAACACCATCCCCAAGGAGAGCATGGCAGAATATTACGCGGGGCTTTGAACATGGCGAAGAATAACAGGACCACAAAAAAGCCAAAAACTTCTGCGGGCAAACAGACGACGATAAACAGGCCGGAGAATTTGGACTCGCAAAAGGTCGTCTGGGCATTCGACAACATAGACACGGACGGGCCGTTCGCCTTTGATGTCCGCCGCGAGGACTTCGAGCATGCGCTCGTCCTGGAAAAAATGATTGAATATGCGACGATGACATGGGGCGATGTCAAGAAGCAGACCCATGACGGAGGGAAATCCAAAAACCATTACCTCAAAGACATGTCGCATGAGGCTGAAAAAAGGCTTGAAAAGAAGGGCTTGGCGGCATTATTGTCCGACTGCATTTTTTCGTTTGCGTTGGACAATCTCATGCGTGTCGTTGGGTACGTCGACATCGACAAAAATCTTTTTCACGTCCTCTGGTACGACCCGAGGCATGAAGTCTGCCCATCCACCAAGAAACACACATGATCATATGTTGCTAATTTTATAGCGTGGAATTCCTCACGCTGCCCAAGGTGAGCGTCACGACCCGCACCGCCGACTCGCTGAGCGACGACGACATCATCAAGTGCCTCGAGACCAACGTCGACATAAAAAACGACGAGGGCTACAAGACGTGGATAGGCGGAGGCCTCCAGGACGAGGACTACAACAGCGTGGACGGCAGCTTCACGTACACGCTCCTCAACGCGGACAGCTACTCAAACCCGATCCAGGTGAATGACGGATACGTCACCGCATACGGCTCGAAGGCGGGCACGTACACGGTCGAGATCAAGGGCT
>JAJQIQ010000007.1 GCA_021199135.1 Clostridiales bacterium
CACGATCAAAATGGGTTTTGCAATTCGGTTCATGACACAGCGCCTTTCGCAATTTCTACAGTCCCCGCATCACTTCGACGAAATCATCGAGCAAGTATGATCCGTCCGCGTCGAGTTTCTTGTGTTCAAAGACCATGAAATAGCGGTAATTTGGTCCGGCCAGCTCCTGCCATTTTCGTCCAAGTTTGAGCTTCGATCGGCTGTCATCGTTTTCAAGATGCCCGCCCTTGGTCTCAATGAGAATAATATTTCCGGATTTCGTCATGACAATGAAATCAGGGTAATGGTTTATGAACGCGTTCAGGCGAAATTCCTTGAGCGCGATGTTCCTGTGCCACCATTTTATGTTGTCCATCCCTGCCACGATGTCGATGACTTTGTGCTCAAGTGGATTCATTTCCTGCTCAGCCTCATACAGGGAATATGGAATCGCATCCGTGTGGTCTGCCGGTGTGATCGCTTTCGGGAAAACATAATTCTCACGGCATACAATCCTGCCGCTGTCAATCCATTTATAGAACTGCTCCTCGCGGTAGGCATTCTCGAGGGATTCAAGCTTATCCTTGATTTTCTTGGCATAGGCAGGGTAGGCCGTTCCTATCACCGCCTTCTCATCCTTTGTCATGTTGTCCACGATTCGGTTGACGTACTCTTGCACCTCGGGCTGAGCGTAACGGTTGTTTTTATTGATCTGCACGCAAATTGACTCTGTGCAATATTCGACCTGCTTATCCGGGGTGAGGCGTACGAGGAACTCCCTGACCCTCCTGCTCTCGTCCTTGCCCATGCGCTTGTATTTCGGGACCGCCTCGCCCTGTTCCTGGATATCCACGCTATACATCTCGCCTGCCGCCAGCTCGAAGCTCACCTGCGCGTCCTGCCCGCTCAAAGAAAATCCCTCGGACAGGTGCTCTTTCTCGAGGAGCACATAATCGCCAAAGAATAAATTTGGCTCGCCCTTCGTGAAAAACTGTGGGAGGCGCAAATTTTTTACGTCGTCGTAAAATTGCGGCTGTATCTTGAACTGATTCAGCATATCGCCAACCTCACCTCCCACAATGCCCGTATCTTCATCATCGGCGACCGACTTTTCATAGGCCCGCGCCTCTTCCTCGGCTTTCTGCACCATGCCCGACACGGCCTGGCCCACGGAATCCTCCTCCGTTTCAATGACTGCCCTGACCTCCTCCGGCACTATGTCGTCAAACGTATCTTTCTGCGGTTCTTTGGGTGTTTCCTCCTGCTGCTTTGGGATTTCCGTCTGCACATAATTTGGCTCTGGCTCAGCGGGCGCGGGAATCTCAGCCTCTTCGCCGACGCGGTAGTCCTTCCTGCTGAACCCGGCATTGTTTAAGCCCTTCACGATATTTTCCAGCGCATTGTGGAAATCCTTTGAGCAGGTCAGCACATAGGACGTGTTGAGGAGCGCGGACTCATGCTGCGCGGCATAGGGCTGGCGCAAAATCCGCCCCAGGATCTGTTCCACGTCCACCTGCGAGGTCTTGTTTGCAAGCGATGCCAAGATATATGCAAACGGGCAGTCCCAGCCCTCCTTCAGCGCATTGACCGTGATGATGTAGCGGATCGGGCAGTCACGGCTCATCAGGTCGACCCCGCCGAGGTCGTCCTCCTTTGAGGTCTTGACCGCAATCTGCTCCTCCGGAATCCCCATGTCGATGAGAAGTTTTTTTACCTTGTCGAACGTCTCGCTCTCCTCGCCGGTATTCGGCTGCGCCTGAAAAAGGACAATCGGGCGGATGTATTCTCCGCCTGCCTCCTCCTGCGCGATGGCCTGATTTTCAAGGCTTGCCCGAAGCTGAATGGCGTCCTGTATCACGCTCTGTCTCGTGGCGCGGTTGTAGACGACCACGGGGAGCTTTACCATGTGCTCCTTTTTTAAGTCCCTGGCATCGACATATGAAATGATATTGCTGTTTTTCCTCGGGGTGGCGGTCAAATCCAGCACAAACGACGGGTTTAAATTGTTCAGCATCTCCACGCTCAGGTCGGAGGCCGCATTGTGGCTCTCGTCCACTATGACGATCGGCGACAGATGCCGCAGAACCTGGATCAGCGCGGTGTCCGGCGTGTCCGAAAGCATCGCGTCATCGTCCTTGAAATATTCTGCGAAGCGGAGGAGGTTCCCGTTTTCCTGATAGACCTTCCGCACGTCCTTTTTCGTGCTGTTTATGCGGAGGGTGCCGTAGCTTAAAATGCACACGGTCAGCATTTCGCGCACGGTGTCCGGCGAAAAATTCTGGCCATTCAAAAGCATCTCTTTGGTATAGACGCCCACGCGCCCCGCAAAATCCGCATCCAGCCGCATCCGATACGGGTGGCTCACGTTTGAAAGTGATTTGATTGTCTGCGTCAGAATCGACTCAGACGGCACGAGCCAAACGACCACGCGCGGCACATCCGAGGGCATCGCATCCATTATCTTCCTGACGGCCGCGCAGGCCATGAATGTCTTGCCGCCCCCTGTCGGGACCTTCATACAGACGTGGGGGACGCCGCCTATCGCGTTGTTGTACACGGGGACGCCGCCGGCGCCAACCGCGATGTCCTGCTCCAGCCAGTATGATTTCCATGTGGAATACAGGTCATCATTTTTATCCAGCGCATCCATGTATGCGGACAGGTCTCTCATCACTTTTTTCTGATAAGTTTTCAGCTCCATCTCCCGTCTCCTTAAATCCTTGAAATGTCCCTCGGAATTTTCTTGAACGTGATATGAAAATTCGTAAGCTCCATATCGCTCAGCGCGCACAGGTCTGCGTATACCAGGTACGCCTGGGCCTCGGTCTTTACCGTATTCAGAAAATCCAGATTCAATGTGGTGAGGCGGTCACGCTCGTAATAAAAATAATAGGCCGTCCCGACATGCATGCCGAGCAGATAAGGCTCCTCGCCGTCAGCTGGCTCAATGTGCGACCTCGTCTCCGTAAAATATACGTACTCGCGGATTTTATCGACCCCGACGTCCTCATTGAGGCAGCCATTTTCCATGAGCGGCTCGCCAAGCTCATAGTAGCTGAAATCCCCGCCGGTGCCCTCTGTTGCCTGCTTCCCATCGCCGTAGCCGCAGATTACGCGCTTCACCCGCTCGGCGGTGACGGAATCCGCGTAGTCCATCATCTCGATCAAGATAAATTTCCGGTTGCCGCC
>JAJQIQ010000092.1:0-2831 GCA_021199135.1 Clostridiales bacterium
TTTATCAGCGCAGGAAATCGTCGTCGAAACGTTGGCGACCCAAGCGGGGCCCCCTTGTGAGACCTTCGAGCGGGCGCTAAATATGGAGAAATCCGTGAAGCACATATTGAAATACCTGCGCGATTACACGAAGGAGTGCATAATCGCGCCATTGTTCAAATTATTGGAGGCCACCTTCGAGCTCATCGTCCCCCTCGTCATGGCCCGCCTCATCGACCGCGGCATCGGCGAGGAGGACGTGCCCTGCATATGGCGAATGGGCGGCGTGCTCGTGCTGCTGATGGCGGTGGGCCTCGTCTGCTCCGTGGTGGCGCAGTACTTCGCGGCGAACGCGGCGGTCGGCTTCTCCGCGAAGCTCCGCCACGCCCTCTTTGCGCACATCGAGGGCCTGTCCTACCGGGAGCTCGACGAGGTCGGGACGTCCACGCTCATCACCCGGATGACCAGCGACATAAACCAGGTGCAGTCCGGCGTGAACATGGTGCTGCGGCTTTTCATGCGCTCGCCGTTTATCGTGATAGGGGCGATGGTGATGGCGTTTGCGGTGGACGTGAAAGCGGCGCTCATCTTCGTCGTCGCGATCCCGCTGCTCGCCGTCGTCGTCTTCTCGGTCATGGTGCTAAGCATCCCGATGTTTGCAAAGGTGCAGGCACGTCTCGATGAGGTGATGGGGCACACCCGCGAAAACCTTGAGGGCGTGCGCGTAATCAGGGCGTTCGGGCGCGAGGCGGAGGAGTCGAGGGAGTTCAACGCAAGCAACGACCTCCTTGCGCGGATGCAGATGGCGGTGGGGCGGCTGTCCGCGCTCATGAACCCGCTCACGTACATAATCGTGACGCTCGCGACGCTTGCGATAATTTGGGTCGGGGGGCGGCACGTCTTCCTCGGGGTGCTGACGACGGGGTCGGTCGTCGCGCTCGTGAACTACATGTCGCAGGTGCTGGCCGAATTAGTCAAGCTCGCGGACCTCATCATAATCATAAACAAGTCGATCGCCTGCGGCAACCGCATCGGCGCGGTGCTAGAAATTCAGCCTTCAATTGTAAGCCCTGTGATTAAAGAAAATATGTTCGAAAATAACAATCATGAGGATGGCATCGCCGCGTCAGATTTCGCGGTCGAGTTCTCCCACGTCTGCCTGACCTACGCCGGCGCGCCCGAGGAGGCCCTGACCGACATAAGCTTTGCGGCGCGCCGGGGCCAGACCGTCGGCGTCATCGGCGGCACCGGCTCGGGCAAGAGCTCGGTCGTGAATTTGATCCCGAGGTTTTACGAGGCGACCTCGGGCTCCGTCAAAGTCGGCGGGCGCGACGTGCGCGAATGTCCGCTCGACGCATTGCGCGGGCGCATCGGCGTCGTCCCGCAGAAGGCGGTGCTCTTCGAGGGGACCGTCGCGGAAAACCTGCGCTGGGGCAAGCCCGATGCGGCCGAGGACGAGCTATGGGCCGCGCTCGACGTCGCGCAGGCCCGGGACGTGGTGGAAGGCAAGGAGGGCGGGCTCGGCTTTGCGATAGAGCAGGGCGGGAAGAACCTCTCGGGAGGCCAGCGGCAGCGCCTTACGATAGCGCGGGCCCTGGTGCGGGACCCGGAGATACTGATTCTCGACGACAGTGCGTCCGCGCTCGACTTTGCGACCGACGCGAGGCTACGCGCGGCGCTGCGGGCGATGCAGGGCGAGCGGACGATATTCATCGTCTCGCAGCGCCTGTCCTCTGTCCAGTCGGCGGACCTGATCCTCGTCATGGACGACGGGCGGCTTGCGGGCGCGGGGACGCACGAGGAGCTCCTCGCGGGCTGCGAGGTCTACCGCGAAATCTACGACTCGCAATTCAAAAAAGAACAGGGGGCGAAAGTGTCATGAAAAGGACAAAGAAAACCGGCACCCAGCTTTCCGCCCTGCGAGACGTCCTCAGCTACATCAGGCGCTACATCCCGCTCCTCGTCGTCTCGGTCGTGCTCGCGACGGTGACAGTGATACTGACGCTGTACTTTCCGATACTGACGGGCCGGGCGATCGACATGATAATCGGGCCGGGCGAGGTGGACTTTGACGGGATAATCGGGATAATCGTCCGCGCCGCCGTAGCCATCGCGCTGACCGCGCTCTCGCAGTGGCTGATGAGCCTGTGCAACAACAAGATGACCTACGGCATCGTCCGCGACATCAGGCGCGACGCCTTCGAAAAGCTCGGGCGCCTGCCGCTGTCCTACATCGACGGCCATCCGCACGGCGACGTCGTAAGCCGCGTGATCGCGGACGTCGACACCTTCGCCGACGGGCTTCTGATGGGGTTTTCGAAGCTCTTCACGGGGGTAGTCACGATAATAGGGACGCTCGTGTTCATGCTCTCGATAAACGTCTGGATCGCGCTTGTGGTCGTCGTGATAACGCCGGTGTCGCTCTTCGTCGCGAGCTTCATCGCCAAGCGGACCTACTCGATGTTCCAGCTGCAGTCGCGGACCCGCGGCGAGCAGACTGCCCTCATCGAGGAGATGGTCGGCAACCAGAAGGCCGTGCAAGCTTTCGGTCATGAAAAAGTGGCGATGCAGGAATTTGACGAATTGAATGAAAATTTACGGAAATATTCGCTCCGCGCGATATTTTTCTCTAGCCTCGTCAACCCGTGCACCCGCGCGGTCAACTCGCTCGTCTACGCGGCGGTCGGCATCGTCGGGGCCTTCATGGTGATAATGACGGGAGGGGCGTTTACGATCGGGAGCCTGACCTGCTTCCTCTCATATGCGAACCAGTACACGAAGCCTTTCAACGAGATCTCGAGCGTCGTGACGGAGCTGCAGAACGCCCTCGCCTGCGCCGCGAGGATATTCGA
>JAJQIQ010000092.1:2931-10102 GCA_021199135.1 Clostridiales bacterium
CAGTGGAGATAAAGGACGTCCGCTTCTCCTACAGCCCGGATGTGAGCCTGATCGAGCACTTCAGCCTCTCCGTAAAGCCCGGCCAGCGCGTCGCGATAGTAGGTCCTACAGGCTGCGGGAAGACGACGCTCATAAACCTGCTCATGCGCTTCTACGACGTGGATTCCGGGGAAATTATGGTGGATGGAAACGACATAATGAACCTTACGCGCTCGAGCCTGCGCAAAAACTACGGGATGGTGCTGCAGGAGACGTGGCTGAAGAAAGGCACCGTCGCCGACAACATCAGGATGGGCAAGCCCGGCGCGACGGACGACGAGGTCATCGCCGCGGCCAAGGCGGCGCACGCCCACAGCTTCATAAAGCGGCTCCCGCAGGGCTACGGGACAAAGATCGCCGAGGAGGGCGGCAACCTCTCCCAGGGGCAGCGGCAGCTCCTGTGCATCGCCCGCGTCATGCTCGCCCTGCCGCCGATGCTGATCCTCGACGAGGCGACCTCATCGATCGACACGCGCACCGAGGCAAAAATTCAGGAGGCCTTCTATGCGATGATGGAGGGGAGGACGAGCTTCGTCGTGGCGCACCGCCTCTCGACCATACGCGACGCGGACGTCATAATCGTGATGCGCGACGGGCATATCGTCGAGCAGGGCAATCACGCGGAGCTCCTCGCACGGGACGGCTTCTACGCCCAGCTCTACAACAGCCAGTTCGCGCCGTGAAATGCACAATTGGGCGAAAAATTAAATCTAGATTTAACTACGCCATCAGAAAATATATCACGATATAACAACAAAAAAACGGCACCCCTTGAAATTGCAGGGTGCCGCTTTTGCTAAATCTAGATTTAATTTTCACTATCGTCTTTGGAAACATAGGAGTACGCGTTGGATATCCTCGCGTTCTCGGCGGTCAGCTCGACCTCCTCGCGGTAGTAGGCGACGACCGGCGTGCCGACCTCGATCGTGTTGAATATGGTCTCGGCCGCCTCGCGCGGGACGTTTATGCAGCCGTGCGAGCCGTTCGACTTGTAGATCTCGCCGCCGAACGAGCTGCGCCAGCTCGCGTCGTGGATGCCGACGTTGTACGCGAACGGCATGAAGAAGTCCACGGCGGACTCGTAGTCCTCGCCGACCAGCGTCGCGTTGCGCTCGAGGTAGGCGATCTTGAACACGCCGTCGGGGGAGCCGTTGTGGCGGTTGATGTTGCCGGAGACGATGTCGGTGTCGACGACGAGCTCGCCCTCCTTGTAGTACCAGAGATGCTGGTTCGTGTAGTCGATCTCGACGTAGGTGTCGCCGATGTCGTCCGGGCCGGCCTGGACCGCCCGCTGCTCATAGACGGGCTCGCGGCTTACCGCAACGCCGCCCTGCAAATCGCTAAGTATCTGCTCTTTTTCCCCGGACTTGCTTATGACCCAGCCGTAGTCGCCGCCGCCGATTTGGACGGTGTCGCCGGCTGTCGTGACGAAGTCGCGCACGTCGCCGTAGGTGTTGTAGGTGCTCGCGAGGTGCTGGACGAAATCCGTGACCGCGTCCTCATCCACGGAGACGTCGCCGTCGTCGGTGATGATGAGGAATGACAGGATTTTCTCGGACGTCAGATTCTCGTCCGCGCCCTCGATCTCATAGTGTATGGTTGAGCTCAGATATGACTCGAGCGTGGACGCGAGGTCCGCGATCTCCGGGTCGGTCGAGAGAATCTCGGGAGCCACATAGCAGTCGTCGGAGAGCGTGAGCGCGGTCTCCTGCGCGTCGATCGCCGCCGTCACCTCCGAGAGGACCTCCTCCTCGATCGGCGTGGTGCCTGGGACTTCATCGATCACCTCGTAGCCGGTGTCCGTGATCTCGAGCCGCGCGTCCTCCGGGGCCTCGATGTAGTCCTCAGAGAAAATGTCGAGCGCGTCCACGAGCTCCTTCAGCTTGTCGGGGTCGTAGGTGAAGGAGGCGTCGAGGTCGTAGTCGTGCTCCTTTGAGATCTCAAAAAGCCACCTGAAGTTGTCCTGGTCCTCGAGGATGTTTTCCTCCTCCCCTGAATTCACATAGGAATAGTCAAAATTTAAACCAGGAATATAGAATTGGTTCTCATTGCGGTCAGTCACCGTGAGGAAGTAGTCGTCCGCGTCCGCCACGTTCGCCGCGACGACGTCCTCCGCCGTGCCGTTGCCGCAGGAGACGCCGCCGACCGTCGTCTTCGGGAAATAGTGCTTTCCGTAGTACATGGACACCGCGACGTAGAGCGCGATGAGCGCCGCGACCGCGATCGCCAGTATGACGACGGCCACGATGGCGTGCCCCCGCCTCTTCCGCTTCTTTTCAGCCTGCTCGCTCATCTCGCTCGCAGGAATGTACTTCTCCGCTCCGCCCGCCATAAGCCGCTCCTAACCAATCATTTTGATTGCTTTTTGATCAAAGATAACTCTGCATTATATTTTTCCGCACAAAACACCTCTCCATTCTAAAACCTTTTCGCTTCAATTGCAAGGGAGAGTTGCAAAAATCCCCATTAAATGTTAACATACAATTATATAAACGTAACTTGCCTACACAACACATCGCGCCCCGCTGAGGCGATAGGAGCCGACGCTGCCGCTTGGGCTCAACACATGTCGGGTAGCCATCTTTCGCCCGCCACAGTAGTAAGATGCGTCAGCACCGGTCCCAAGCACGAAGTGCTTTCGGAATGGACTGGCACGTTTATGGTCGAGCGCAGCTCGGGCATTTACCAACCGTAGCTCGGGCACGTTCACGCCCGCCCGAAATCTTTGGGCAGGGGGAGCGGGTCGAACGTTGTCGGCGACGACTTCATTGTGCGCGACGCTTTATCAGCGCACAGAAGCGTCGCCGAAACGTTGCGGCCCAAGCGGGGCCCCCTTATGAAACTTTCGCGCGGGCGCACAAAGAGCTTAGAAAGGGGAATTTATGCGCTACCCAAAATTTTTGCAACCAACCGGCACCATCGGCTTCATCGCCCCCTCCTACGGCTGCACGTCGGAGCCGTATCTGAGCGCATTTAACCACGCGCTCGAAAAATTTCAGGGCATGGGTTACAATACCTGGCTCGGCCCCAACTGCTACGTCTCAAACGGCGTCGGCATCAGCAACGAGCCGCGCCTGTGCGGCGAGGAGCTAAACGCCGCCTACGCCGGAGCAGACTGCGACGCGCTGATCTCCTGCGGCGGCGGCGAGCTGATGTGCGAGACCATAGAGTACATCGACTTTGACGCGATAAAAAAGGCCGAGCCCAAGTGGTACATGGGCTTTTCCGACAACACGAACTTCACGTTTTTATCCGCGACGCTTGCGGACACGGCGGCCATCTACGGCCCCTGCGCGCCCGCGTTTGGCATGGAGCCCTGGCACGAGTCGGTTGGGGACGCGTTCGACCTGCTCTGCGGGAAGAAAAATGAGTTTTCAAGCTATGACAAGTGGGAGCGCGAGGGCATAAGGGACGAGGAGCACCCTTACCTCCCCTACAACCTCACCGAGCCCACCGTGATAAAGGCGACCCAGGAGAGCGTCAAGATGCGCGGGAGGCTCATCGGGGGCTGCATGGACTGCCTCGTGAACATGCTCGGCACCCGCTTCGAGCGGACAAGGGAATTCGTCGAGAGATACGCAGGCGACGGGCTCATCTGGTTCCTCGAGTCCTGCGACTTAAACATCATGTCGATCCGCCGCGCGCTCTGGGAGATGAAGAACGCCGGATGGTTCGAGCACGCGCGCGGCTTCCTCTTCGGCAGGCCGCTCTGCTTCGGGGACGAGATGTTCGGCAACAATCAGTACGAGGCCGAGACCGCGCTCCTTTCGGAGTACGGCGTCCCGATCATCATGGACCTCGACATCGGCCACCTCCCGCCGATGATGCCCATCGTCACCGGCGCGATGGCTGATGTCTGGTATTCAGACGGAAAATTTAGGATTCGCTACGATTTTATGTGAAAAATCATGCGAAACCCTTGCAAAAAATGCTCACTTCCTGTATTCTTATAGATAGTATATTCTTTTAAGGAAGAAACGGGTGGGAGATGACATGGCAGATGCGGGGCAGCTGATAGCGGACGGGCGCGCGGTCCTAGGAATTGAGTTTGGCTCGACGAGGATAAAGGCGGTGCTCATAGACGAGGCGCACGCGCCGATCGCGTCCGGCTCCCACGGGTGGGAGAACCGCCTGGACGGCGGGATCTGGACCTACACCACAGACGACATCTGGGGCGGCCTGCAGGACTGCTACAGGGATCTGGCGAGGGACGTGCGAAAGCGGTACGGGGTCGAGCTGAGGAGGCTTGCGGCGATGGGCTTCTCCGGGATGATGCACGGCTACATGCCATTCGACGGGGCGGGCGGGCTCCTTGTGCCATTCCGCACTTGGCGCAACACGACGACGGGCGAGGCCGCGGAGAGGCTGTCCGAATTGTTCGGGTTCAACATCCCGCAGCGCTGGAGCATCGCGCACCTGTACCAGGCGGTCCTAGACGATGAGCCGCACCTTAATGAGATAAAATATCTCACGACGCTTGCCGGATACATCCACTGGAAGCTGAGCGGGCAGAAATTGCTCGGGATCGGCGAGGCGTCGGGGATGTTCCCGATAGACGGAAAGGCCCGCGGCTACGACCGCGGCATGATGGAGAAGTTTGACGCGCTCCCTGAAGTCAAAAGATACCCGTGGAAACTTTCCGACCTGCTGCCGGAGATCCGGCTTGCGGGCGAGGCGGCGGGGGCGCTTACGGAGGAGGGCGCAAGGCTCATAGATCCGAGCGGAGCGCTTGAGGCGGGAATACCGCTGGCGCCGCCGGAGGGCGACGCGGGGACGGGCATGAGCGCGACGAACTCGGTCGCGGCCCGCACCGGCAATGTCTCAGCCGGGACGTCCGTCTTTGCGATGGTCGTGCTCGAGGAGCCGCTGCGGCGAGTGCATCCCGAGATCGACATGGTGACGACCCCCGCCGGGGATCCGGTCGCGATGGTCCACTGCAACAACTGCACCTCGGACATAAACGCCTGGGTCGGCCTGCTTAGGGAGTTTGCGGACGCGTTCGGGATGGAGATAGGCGCGGACGAGCTCTACGGCAAGCTCTTTTGCAAAGCGCCCGAGGGCGAGCGGGACTGCGGAGGGCTGCTCTCGATGGGCATACTCTCAGGGGAGCCGGTGATAGGCCTCGATGAGGGGCGGCCGCTTTTCGTGAGAAAGCCCGACGCCAGGATGAGCCTACCAAACTTCATGAGGGCGCAGCTGTACTCCGCGCTTGCGGCGCTAAAGATCGGCTGCGACATACTCTTTAAGGAAGAAAAGGTGAAAGTCGACACGCTCTACGGCCACGGCGGCCTCTTCAAGACAAAGGGCGTCGGCCAGGGGATCCTCGCGGCGGCGATGGACGCCCCGGTCGCGGTGATGGAGACCGCAGGGGAGGGCGGCCCGTGGGGCATGGCAATCCTCGCGGCGTACATGGCGAACAAGTCCGAGGGCGAGGGCCTCGATGCCTACCTTTCGAACCGCGTTTTCGCGGGGCAGAAGGGCGAGGTCATGCAGCCAGACCCGGCGGACGCCAAGGGCTTCGATGAGTACATCGTAAGCTACAAGGCGGCGATAAAGGCGCAGCAGGCGGCAATAGACGCGCTTCCGCTGTAAAATTAAATCACGATTTAACAAAACCATCCATACTTGCAAAACGAAATGCGCTGCAAAAAGTTAAATCAAGATTTAACTACGCCATCAGCCATCAAACATCGCGAAATCAAGGAATAAATTAAGGAGGACACATAAATGCTTACAACCGCAACCTACAAATTCTGGTTCTGCACCGGCTCGCAGGATCTCTACGGCGACGAGTGCCTAAGCCACGTCGCGGAGCACTCCCGCGAGATCGTCGAGAAGCTGAACGCGTCGGGGAACCTGCCGTTTGAGGTGGTCTGGAAGCCGACGCTTATCACGAACGAGCTCATCAGAAAGACTTTCAACGAGGCGAACATGGACGACGCCTGCGCGGGCGTCATCGTCTGGTGCCACACGTTCTCCCCGGCGAAGTCGTGGATACTGGGCCTTAAGGAGCTGCGCAAGCCGCTTCTTCACCTGCACACCCAGTATAATGAGGAGATCCCCTACGATTCGATAGACATGGACTTCATGAACGAGAACCAGGCGGCGCACGGCGACCGCGAGTGGGGCCACATCGTCACCCACATGCGCATGGAGCGAAAGGTCGTCGTGGGGCACTGGAGCGACCCCGTGGTCCAGCAGAAGATCGGCTCATGGCAGCGCACGGCGGTCGGCGTCGTGGAGAGCAGCCACATCCGCGTGATGCGCGTCGCCGACAACATGCGCAACGTCGCCGTAACCGAGGGCGACAAGGTCGAGGCGCAGGTCAAGTTCGGCTGGGAGGTCGACGCCTACCCTGTGAACGAGATCGCGGACTGCGTCGGCGCGGTGTCCCAGTCCGACGTAAACGCGCTGGTCGACGAGTACTATGACAAGTACGAGATCCTGCTCGAGGGCAGGGATCCGGAGGAGTTCAAGCAGCACGTCGCGGTCCAGGCGCAGATCGAGATCGGCTTCGAGCGTTTCCTTGAGGAGAAGAACTATCAGGCGATCGTCACGCACTTCGGCGACCTCGGCGCATTAAAGCAGCTCCCGGGCCTTGCAATCCAGCGTCTCGAGGAGAAGGGCTACGGCTTCGGCGCAGAGGGCGACTGGAAAGTGGCGGCGATGGTGCGCCTCATGAAGATAATGACGGCGGGCATGAAGGACGCGAAGGGCACCTCGATGCTCGAGGACTACACCTACAACCTCGTAAAGGGCAAGGAGGGCATCCTCGAGGCGCACATGCTCGAGATCTGCCCGAGCATCGCGGACGGCCCGATAAGCATCAAGTGCCAGCCGCTTTCTATGGGAGACCGCGAGGACCCGGCGAGGCTCGTGTTCACGTCAAAGGCCGGCCACGGCATCGCGACCTCGCTCATCGACCTGGGCAACCGCTTCCGCCTCATCATAAACGACGTCGAGTGCAAGAAGACCGAGAAGCCGATGCCGAAGCTCCCGACCGCGACCAACTACTGGACCCCGGAGCCTGACCTCTACACCGGCGCGGAGGCGTGGATTCTCGCGGGCGGCGCACACCACACCTCTTTCACCTACGACCTGACTGCGGAGCAGATGGGCGACTGGGCGGCGA
>JAJQIQ010000076.1 GCA_021199135.1 Clostridiales bacterium
GACTGATATTATAGAACCCGTAATTGCCCGCAGCCTTTCTCAAAAATCCGTCCCTTACGGCCAAGTGCTTGATCTTTTCATAGGTTTCCAGAACCTGGTCATGTGTCGGGAGCAAGCAATCATGAAATCTCTTGATGACAACCATAGGAAGAATCACCAATCCATATTCGTGCGGCTTGTATGCGCCATATAGTGAGTTTGCCACGTTCCATATCAAATTGGCCTTTTCCTGAATGTTGACGCCTACTTCTTCGATTTTGTCATTAGAGCCCATAAAACCGATCCTCCTTAATGCTGTTTGCAATACCGCTCATGCTTTGCGTAAACCTGTCTATAGGAATGCCTAACCTATATTTTTTCCCATTCTCTTCAATAGTGTCAAACGGCGTGGTCAGGAAACATCTTGCCTTTAAAACGTCAAATATGCAATGCGGCATACTATGAAAAGCATCGCAGATTGCGTTTGTAGCGGATTTAAAATTTTTCGGCGGTTTGATATCCATGTTGATAAATGACCGTATTTCTTGCTCGTAATTTTCAATAGTTTCCACAAGCGCGGAGAATTCTGTCAAATCAGGTGGAAGTTCAGACACCCATTCACGTAGATCTTCGTATGTCCAGTTGTCCGACATAAGCCTCATAAATTTTTGGTGCACATCATATGCCGACCTCAGTCGTGGACGGCTAGCCATGCCATCCTTTATCTGATTCTTGTCATGTTCATTCTGATATTTCTCTTGCATCGTGAGAGCAGTTTCTTTATAGGGTACGGGGAATCGTTTTCCGTCACTCTGAATTATTTTAATCATGGCATTTCGCGCATATCGGAGTAAACATTCATCTGTGACAACAGGCTCCGCTTCGACAAAGGCCGATGTTACCGCGCTTAAAATGCCATCGGCGGGGTCTATATACACGCCAGAGACCTTGCTTGCATCAAAATTGCGCAAGTAAGCCAGCACAGTATCCTCGTATGAATCTGCAAGTATGTCGATGCAGTAGACTGTGTTTTTGTACAGTGCAAAAACCACCGGATATGTATCATGGTAAAAATTCACTTCTATAATTCCGAGTACTCTTGGCGTATACAGCGGTTGCATAAGTGATTCCTTGTAGCTAATGCGCCTACGCATAATAGGACCAACCGAGGAAGTAGATGCCGGAACCCCATAATATTCGCAGACTTTCTTATATGAGTGGCGAAACGTTCCCTCAGCCAGAACATCGGAAAGGCGATTGGTGTATCGGCATCCCTTGTCTCCGAATGTAATCGGTTCAGGGAATACTATGCCGCCGCAATCATCGCAACGGAAGTAGCGTTGGTAGAAAGTCAAATCTATCACGCGGGACTTGGTGCGCTTTTCTGAGCCCTGTTCCGTATCACCGTTGTTGGGAAGAATGTCCTTAAATTTACGCTTTAGAATTTTGGAACAGCGCGTATTGGCCGAGCCACAGTTTGGACAGACAGGCTTTTCCCCTGTAAAATAGCATTCCTGCACGGCCTCATAGTGCTTCGGAGCATTATCCTTGTCCTCATTCTTAAGAGCAAGCAGTCCGGCAATGCCGAGAGCCTCAGTTCTGGATTCAGAAACAGCTTGCCGCCCATAAAGCTTTTTGCCCAATGATGCTTTCCTCCCAGTTCTTTGACCTTGTACATACACATTTTACCACCATAAAACGAATATGACAAGTCTTTTTTACTTTTTTGCCACCAAAAAAAGGACATGTTATTTTTTTATTTTTATTTGCCACCACAAAGCGAACAATCTTGCGTGTGTAATCCACATTGACCTGATATTATTGTAGCATGAAAAGTTGGTAACGTCCCGCCGACCGGCGCATTCGGTCGCTCCGAATGGCCCAACGCCGGTCGACGGGGCAACTAAATAGACATGGCACCCTTTTTGGGCAAGGGCGTCACAACCAAATGAATGGAGGAAAACCATCAATGGCTGTGGCTTGGTATTCTATTGCCTTTTTTAGGATCTGTCAGGGGTGTCCTCCATTCCATCAAAAAGATTGGAGGACACAACATGAAAAGGTACGAGGAATCAAAGACGAGTCGCTCCGAGGAGTACACATACTCCTCCGTAGTGAAAGGAGACGAAGTCACATTTACTGAGGAAACCGTAGGGTCATACTGGTTTAATACCATCAAGGAAATGGACCGTGAGGAGAACAACGCCGACCGACGCGAGCGACGACACGCTCCGCTGCATTATGATGCTTGCCTATCCGAGGACGGGGAATACGGATCGGACAGCAATCCTTTCCTCGCCGATCCGAGGGGGAACATTTTGGACCGCATCCTCGACGCAATCGCGGAAGATGAACGCGAAGACCTGAAACGCAGGCTGGGCAAGGCCGTGGACGGGCTTGACGCACGGCAGGTGAAGCTCCTCGTCAACAAGTTCGTGCTCGGGAAGACGAACGTCGCGATTGCAGCGGAGGAGGGTGTCTCCGAGACCGCCGTCCGCAAGCGTCTCCAGAACGTTCTCAAGGCGTTGAGGAAAAAAATTTAAATTTTTTCAGAAAACAGGGTTCGAATCCCTCGGATTTCTGACCTATTAGTAGGAGGACAAAAAAGCTCCCCCGGAAAGGAGAAACGAAAATGGACCCAATACGAAACGCGGCGGTGTCCAGACGCCAGAGGGCACCGAATAGCGGAACCGCAGTCAGCGACGTGGCATGGCTCGGGGGAGGCTCGGGACCATATGAGCCCCTCGGGCTTGAGGGCAAGGTCGTGAGCGTCCGTCGGGCAATCCCGAAAGAGACGGTCGAGGAGCCGTGGGCGTATGGCCAACAGCGAATGTTTGTTCTTGAGGAGCACCGGGAGTTCCTCGTCGCTGTGGTACTCTCCCACTTGCGACCGACGTTCTGCTTCGGGCCGTCGCACGAGTACGTCACGTGCCTGGACAAATTCGACATTAAGACGGGAGAACTTGTAGTGAAGGAGGCGAAGTAGCTAATGGGAAAGATGAAGGAACTGAGCCAGATACTGGACGAGATGATTGAGGCGGGAAATGGCATGATTGAATCCGCCAACTCCTTAAAGGAATACCTCTCATCCACGGACGCGGAAGGCGCGGCGGCAAAGCCGAAAAAGACGGAAACACCCGCCGCAAAGCCCGCCGCCCCCGCAAAGGAAAAGAAGCCAGAGCCAGAGCTTACGCTCGAGGACGTGCGCCGCAGGCTCACAGCGATGTCGAACGTCGACGAGGGCAAGCACCGTCAGTCGGTGAAAGCCTTGGTGAAGAAGTACGCCGACGGCGGGAACCTCAGCGACGTGAGGCCCGAGAAGTACGGGGAGCTCCTGTCCGAGCTGGAGGTGATCGGCAATGCCTAAGCACGCACTGCTCTCCGCATCGTCGGCGCACAGGTGGATGGCCTGCCCGCCCTCCGCGAGGATGTGCGAGGACGCGGAGGAACAGCACAGCGAGTACGCCGCGCAGGGCACGGACGCACACAGCCTGTGCGAGATGAAGCTCCGTCAGGCCATAGGCCAGCGGGCGAAGGTGGACGTGTCGGACCTGACCTATTACGACATGGCGATGGAGGACGCGGCCGAGGAATACCGCGACTTCATCGTGGGAAAGTTCGAGGCGGCGAAGCAGGAATGCCGCGATCCCCTGCTCCTCATCGAGGAGAGGCTGGACTTCTCCAGATGGGTGCCGGAGGGCTTCGGCACAGGCGACGCCGTAATCCTTGCGGACAAGGTGCTGTATGTGATCGATTTCAAGTATGGCACAGGTGTTCGTGTCGAGGCCGAGGGCAATCCGCAGATGAGGTGCTACGCGCTCGGCGCACTGGACGCGTTCGACGGGATCTACGACATCGAGTCCGTCGAGATGACCATCTTCCAGCCGCGCCTTGGGAACGTCAGCACGTCCTTCATGGCAAAGGACGATCTCCTCAAGTGGTCGGACGAGGTCCTCGCGCCGACGGCGAAACTCGCATTCGATGGCAAATGTGAGTTCAAGGCCGGTGGGCATTGCCGCTTCTGCCGCGTGAAGGCCACGTGCCGCGCTCGGGCGGAGCACAGCATGGAGCTCGCGAGGTACGATTTCGCGGAGCCCGCCACGCTCTCAGATGAGGAGATAGCGGAAATCCTGCCGCGCATCGACGAGCTTACCGCGTGGGCGGCCGACGTGAAGGACTTCGCTTTGGCTCAGGCACTCGCGGGAGTCCACTACGACGGATTCAAGCTGGTCGAGGGCAGATCGATACGCAAATACGTAAGCGAGGAGGCGGTCGCGGATGCCGTGAGCGCGGCGGGGTACGATCCGTATGAGCAGAAGGTGCTCGGCATCACGGCGATGACGTCGCTCCTCGGCAAGAGGAAATTCGAGGAAATATTGGGTGACTTAGTACACAAGCCGCCAGGCAAGCCGGTGCTCGTACCCGAGACGGACAGGCGTCCGGCAATGAACACGGCGGCAGACGACTTTAACGGCATTAACGATTAAATGACATTACGGAGGTAAATAATTATGGCAACTACGAATTCAACGAAAATAATCACGGGAAAGGACACGCGCTTCAGCTATGTGCATCTGTTTGAGCCGCAATCTATCAACGGCGGGACGCCGAAGTACTCGGTATCGCTCATAATCCCTAAGAGCGACAAAAAGACCGTGGCGGCGATCAAGGCGGCGATGGAGGCGGCCCGTGAGGAAGGCTCGGCCAAGCTCAAGGGCAACGGCAAGACCCTCCCGCCGCTCGAGGCATTGAAAACCCCGCTGCGCGACGGAGACCTTGAGAGGCCGGACGATGAGGCGTATGCAAACTCCTACTTCATCAACGCAAACTCCACGGTCGCACCGGGGATCGTGGACGCAAACTGCAATCCCATCATCGAGAGGTCTGAGGTCTACTCCGGGGTGTACGGCAGGGCATCGATCAACATCTACGCATTCAACACTAATGGAAACAAGGGTTTGGCAGCGGGACTGAACAACGTTCAGATTCTGCGAAAAGGAGAACCTTTGGGCGGTCGCGCAAGCGCGGAGTCCGACTTCGCGGGGCTTGATGATGGCGGCGACGATGACGACGACTTCCTGTCATAAAAACACACAACTGGGAGGGGAGGGGCATCTGCCCGTCCCCATATTCCCATATGCGGAGATGACCACATGGAGAAAATAAGATATCTGTCAATAGACCTAGAGACATACAGCAGCGTAAGCCTCCCGGACTGCGGCGTGTATAAATACGCCGAGGCTCCCGATGCGGACGTGTTGCTGTTCGGATACTCAGTGAACGGCGGGCCGGTGAACGTCGTCGACGTGGCGAGCGGCGAGGATGTCCCAGAAGAGATCCTTGCCGCCCTTTCGGATAATTCCGTGCTCAAATGGGCGTTCAACGCGTCCTTCGAGAGGATTTTCCTCTCGGTGTGGCTCGGCCGCCATCACCCGGAACACTTCTCGTCATACAGCATAAGCGAGGACACGGTCGGGCGGTACCTTGACCCTGCGGCGTGGCGATGCTCGATGGTCTGGTGCGCTTACATGGGGCTCCCGCTCTCACTCGAGAAGGCGGGCGCGGTGCTCGGGCTCCCCGACCAGAAGATGGCCGAGGGCAAGGCGCTCATACGCTATTTCTGTGCTCCCTGCTCTCCCACCAAGGCAAACGGCGGCAGGACGAGAAACCTCCCAAGCGATGCGCCAGACAAGTGGTCTGTGTTTAAGGCATACAACCTCCGCGACGTGGAGGTCGAGATGGCGATACAGGAGAGGCTCTCGAAGTTCCCCGTGCCGGACGCCGTCTGGGAGGAGTACGCTCTCGACCAAGAGATAAACGACCGGGGGATCGCCGTGGACATGGAGATGGCAGAGAACGCGATAAAATTTGATGAACTGAGCCGCGCATCGCTCACGGAGGCCATGAGGGAGCTCACTGGGCTTGATAACCCAAACTCCGTCATGCAGATGAAGCAGTGGCTCACGGAGCACGGCGTGGATGCGGAGTCGCTTGACAAGAAGGCCGTGGCGAGGCTCATGGCCGACGCGCCGCCCGAGGTGGCAAAGATACTGAGGCTTCGGCAGAAGCTCGCCAAGTCCTCGGTAAAGAAATACCAAAAGATGCGCGACGCGGCCTGCTCCGACATGAGGGCGCGGGGGATGTTCCAGTTCTACGGGGCCGGCAGGACGGGACGCTGGGCCGGGCGTCTGATACAGCTTCAAAATTTGCCGCAGAACCATATGCCGGACCTCGCGGAGGCCCGCTCAATCGTAAAGTCGGGCGACTACGAGCTCATGGGGCTTTTATATGACGACATCCCTGACGCGCTCTCACAGCTCATCCGCACGGCGTTCGTGCCGAAGGAGGGATACAAGTTCGTCGTCGCGGACTTCTCATCGATCGAGGCGAGGGTGCTCTCCTTCCTCGCCGGTGAGCAGTGGAGGCTTGACGTCTTTGAAGGCGGCGGCGACATCTACTGCGCGTCCGCATCGCAGATGTTCAAAGTCCCCGTGGAGAAGCATGGCCAAAATTCGCACCTGAGGCAGAAAGGCAAGATCGCTGAATTGGCACTTGGCTATGGCGGATCGGTCGGGGCCCTGAAGGCGATGGGAGCCCTCGAGATGGGGCTTTCGGAGGACGAGCTCCCATCCCTCGTGTCGGCGTGGCGGGACTCGAATCCCCACATCGTGAGCTTCTGGTGGGACATCGACCGCGCCGCGACCGAGGCCGTGAGGACACGCGGACGCACGGAGGCGCACGGGCTCACCTTCACCTGCAGGAGCGGGATGCTCTTCATCGCCCTGCCCTCGGGCAGGAGCCTCTCTTATGTAAAGCCGAGGCTTTCCGAGAACCAGTTCGGCGGCGAGTGCATAACATACGAGGGGACGACTGCGGGCAAGCACTGGTCGAGGATCGAGACATACGGGCCGAAGCTCGTCGAGAACATCATTCAGGCCATAAGCCGCGACATACTGGCATACGCGATGAGGACGCTCAGCCACTGCTTCATCTGCGGCCACGTCCACGACGAGCTCATCATCGAGTGCAGCCGCGGCGTGTCCGTGGATGCCATATGCGAGCAGATGGGGCGGACCCCTCCGTGGATAGCGGGGCTCCCGCTTAGGGCGGACGGCTACGAGTGCGAGTTTTACCAGAAGGATTAAAGGAGGCAGAGGAAGATGGAAAAGACAACAACAGTGACATTCAGGTACGGCGCACTGTCGCCAGGAATCGAGGAACAGGCCAAGGAACAGGGCTTCACCCTCGGGGAGGATGCCGAGCTGTTTCAGCGGGTGGCCGACGTCCGCGCGATGCTGTTCGTCAGGGGCTACATGACGGACGCGCAGGAACGCTCCATAACCCAGAAAATCAGCGACGACATAGCGAGGCACCTGGTTCCGCTTAAGGGGGTGACGGAGGAATGACTGGGAATTGCGAGGAGTGCAGGTACTGGAGGCGCAGGTCGAGCGCGACGGGCAACTGCAGTTGCGGGTACAGCGACCTGTCCGTCGAGATCACCTTCACCTACGGCGGGTGCATCTGCTGGGAGCAACGGAAGGAGGCAGGCGATGGAAATGACAAGTGATGCGGGCAAGAAGCTCGTGTATATCTGTTCCCGATATTCGGGGAACACGGAGGGCAACACGGAGAAGGCGAGGAGGTACTGCTGGTTCGCGACGACAAAGGGCGTGGCTCCGATCGCGCCGCACCTGCTCCTCCCGCAGTTTCTGGACGAGGCGACGGAGCGGAGGGTGGCGATGGGGATCGACATGGAGATCCTGCGTCGGTGCGACGAGGTGTGGGCGTTCGGGTGCGAGAGCGGCATCTCGGCGGGCATGGCGGCGGAGCTTGACGCGGCACGGGCGCATCGCAAGGTTATACGGATTTTCGATGCGTTCTGCAACGAGATGCGGGAGGAGGTGCCGTCATGAAATTTACGCTATACAGGTCGGACGTTATAGGCAACAAGGCGAACTGCGTCTATCCCATCAAGGAGGAAATCATGTCTGCCGAGTCCCTCGCACAGGCGGCGGCATACGACCACGTCTGCGCGAGCTACCGCGACAGCAGGCGCGGAAACAGGAACTTCGACTGCTCGGACGTGATCGTGATGGACCTAGACAACGACCACACGGACAATCCGAAGGCCTGGATCACGGCAGAGAGGCTCGACGGGATATTGCCGGACGTCAGCTACGCGCTGGTGCCGAGCCGGCATCATATGGAGGAGAAGGACGGCCACGCGGCGCGTCCGAAGTGGCACGTGTATTTCCCCGTCGACCTTATCGCCGACGCGGATGAGTACGCTGCAATGAAGCGGGAGATACAGCGCAGGATTCCGTTCTTCGACCCTAACGCGCTCGACGCGGCGAGGTTCGTCTTCGGCTCGGGCAAGGACGGCGTCATATGGCACGAGGGATGGATGGACATCGACGACTTCCTTGACGAGACGGGCGGGCCGGAGGAGGATGCCGGGGAGGAACAGCATGAGGCTCGCCGCGGCCCCATAACCGAGGGCAGCCGCAACAACACACTCTCGCGCTTCGCCGGGAGGGTGATCAAGAGGTACGGAAACTCAGGCCGTGCGCACGAGATCTTTATGCAGGAGGCGGGCAGGTGCGAGCCTCCCCTCCCCGACTCGGAGCTTGCCAGCATATGGGCGTCGGCCGTCGGCTTCTAAGAGACGCAGGTAAAGACGCAGGAGGGGTACATGGAGCCGGGCAAATACAACGACGACTTCGGGAGGCAGACCCTGCGCCCTGACGACTTCTCCGACATCGGGCAGGCCCGCGCCCTCGCAAAGGAGTACGAGAACGAGCTCCTGTTCACGAACGCGACGGACTACCTCCGCTTCGACGGCGACAGGTGGGTCGAGGACCGCCAGCTGGCCGTCGGCGCGGCCGAGGAGTTCACGGACTTACAGCTTGCGGACGCTATGGACGAGCTCAAGAGGGCGAAGGACGCGCTCATAGGCGCGGGGGTAAGCCGCGACGCGATATCGGCGGGAGGCAAGACGCTCGAGAAGGCCATATCGGGCGAGGAGCAGGGAAAGCTCCTTGCGGCGTACCTGTCCGCGAGGCAGTACGTGGCTTTCGCGATGAAGCGGCGCGACTACAAGTACCTATCTTCCGCGCTCAATGCGGCGAAGCCTATGGTGCTCGCAGACGTAAATGACCTTGACGGCGACGGATTCCTCCTGAACACGCCCTACGCCACATACGACCTGCGGGCGGGGCTTTCAGGGGACAGGCCGCACGACCCGAGGGATCGCATAACAAAAATCACGGCAGTCTCGCCCGGCGATGACGGGGAGAAGGAGTGGCTCGACGCGCTCGAGCTCTTCTTCTGCAACGACGCGGAGCTCATCCACTACGTGAAGCTGGTCGTGGGGCTTGCCGCGATAGGCAGGGTGTACGTCGAGCAGATACTCGTGGCATATGGCTCCGGCTCCAACGGCAAGAGCACGTTCTGGAACACGCTGGCCCGCGTCATGGGGAGCTACAGCGGAAAGCTCTCGGCAGAGACCCTGACCGTGGGGTGCAAGCACAACGCAAAGCCCGAGATGGCGGAGCTCAAGGGCAAGAGGCTCGTCATAGCCTCCGAGACCGAGGAGGGGATGCGGCTCAACACGGCGATGATAAAGCAGCTGTCATCCACGGATGACATCTTCGCCGAGAAGAAGTACAAGAACCCGTTCAGCTTCACGCCGAGCCACACCCTCGTGCTCTACACAAACCACCTTCCGCGCGTGGGGGCGAACGACGACGGCACATGGCGACGGCTCGTGGTCATCCCGTTCAACGCCCACATAACCGGGAGCGCGGACGTGAAGAACTATTCGGACGTCCTCTTCGAGCACTCGGGACCCGCGATAATGGCATGGATCATCGACGGGGCGCAGGAGGCGATCGAGAGGAACTTCCGCATCCCCCGCCCGAAATGCGTCTGCGACGCGATAGAGGCCTACAGGGAGAACAACGACTGGCTCGGCAACTTCCTCAAGGAGTGCTGTGACGTGTCTGACGGCAGGCCGGAGAAATCGGGCGAGCTTTACCGCCAGTACAAGGCGTTCTGCGCACAGAC
>JAJQIQ010000059.1 GCA_021199135.1 Clostridiales bacterium
CCATGGACCAGAACGAGACCAGCATCATCCAGACCGAGTACTCGGAGCTGATGCAAAAATCATACATCGATTACGCGATGAGCGTCATCATCGCCCGGGCGCTCCCCGACGTGCGCGACGGGCTCAAGCCCGTGCAGCGGAGGACATTGTACGACATGCACGAGCTCGGGATACGCTACGACAGGCCGTACAGAAAGTGTGCGCGCATCGTCGGCGATACGATGGGCAAGTACCACCCGCACGGCGACAGCTCGATATACGGCGCATTGGTCGTGCTGGCGCAGGACTTCAAGATGGGGCTCCCGCTCGTCGACGGCCACGGCAACTTCGGCTCGATCGAGGGCGACGGCGCGGCGGCGATGAGGTACACCGAGGCGCGGCTTGCGCGGGTGACGCAGGAGGCGTACCTCGCCGATCTGGACCTTGACGTGGTGGACTTCGTGCCGAACTTCGACGAGACCGAGAAGGAGCCGCAGGTGCTCCCGGTCAAGGTGCCGAACCTCCTCATAAACGGGGCAGAGGGCATTGCGGTCGGCATGGCAACTTCAATCCCGACGCACAACTTCGGCGAGGTTGTCGACGCGGTGATCGCGTACATGAAAAACCCCGACATCACGACGACTGAGATGATGAAGGTCATCCCGGGGCCGGATTTCCCGACCGGCGGGATAATAGCGAACAAGGACGAGCTGCCCGAGATCTACGAGACCGGCGTCGGGAAAATTAAGCTGCGCGGCAGGACCGTGCTCGAGCACGGAAAGGGCGGCAAGGACCGCCTCGTGATAACCGAGATCCCGTACACGATGATAGGCGCGAACATCGGCAAGTTCTTAAACGACGTCTACGGGCTCGTCGAGTCCAAGGCCACGAGTGACATCACCGACATCACGAACCAGTCCTCGAAGGAGGGCATCCGCATCGTGCTCGAGCTGCGCAAGGGCGCGGACGTGGACGCGCTCGAAAATTTATTGTACAAAAAGACGAAGCTCGAGGACACGTTCGGAGTGAACATGCTCGCGGTCGCGGACGGCCGCCCCGAGACGATGGGAATCGTGCAGATAATAAAGCACCACGTCAAGTTCCAGTATGAGGTCGCGACCAGAAAATACAACACGCTTCTTGCAAAGGAGCTCGACAAGAGGGAAATCCAGGAGGGGCTTATCCGCGCCTGCAACGTCATAGATTTAATCATCGAAATCCTGCGTGGCAGCAAAAACGTAAAGGACGCGAAAGCCTGCCTCGTAAATGGCGACACGGAAAACATTAAATTCAAAAACCCCGCCTCGAAGATCATGGCGCAGCAGCTGAACTTCACCGAGCGCCAGGCCCAGGCGATCCTCGACATGAGGCTGTACAAATTAATTGGGCTTGAGATCGAGGCGCTGATGAAGGAGCACGAGGAGACCCTCGCGCACATCGGAGAGTACGAGGACATCCTCGGGCACCGCTCCGCGATGGCGAAGGTCATCATAAAGGAGCTTCAGGCGATGAAGAAGGCCTACGCCACGCCGAGAAAGACCGCAATCGACAACCTCGCAGAGGCCGTGGTGGAGGAGAAGCCGATGGAGGAGCAGGACGTGGTGCTCCTGATGGATCGGTTCAATTATGCAAAGGTCATCGACGCGGCGACATACGAGAGGAACAAGGAGGCGGCGGACGCGGAGCATCGCTACGTCATCCCCTGCAAGAACACCGACAGGATCTGCGTGTTCACCGACAAGGGGCAGATGCACACGCTGAAAGTCCTGGATTTGCCGTTCGGCAAGTTCCGCGACAAGGGCACGCCGATCGACAACGTCTGCAACTACGACAGCAAGGAGGAAAACCTCATATACATAGACAGCCAGCAAAACGTCGCAGACAGCAACCTCATCTTCGGGACGAAGATGGCGATGCTCAAGGTCGTATCCGGCGAGGAGTTCGTGGTCGGAAAGAAGACCGTCGCCGCGACGAAGCTCATGGACGGCGATGCGCTGCTGTGCGTGCGTGCGATTTCGGGAAACGAGACGATGGTCATGCGCTCGCGGCGCGACATGTTCCTGCGCATCGAGTGTACGTCCGTGCCGGAGAAGAAGAAGGGCGCTGTCGGCGTGCGCGGGATGAAGCTCGATCCGGGCGACGGGCTCTCCGACATCTATATCCTCGGCGATGGCGAGAACGAGGAGGTCGAGGTCCACGGAGCCTCGATTTCCCTCAATAGGCTTCACATCGGGAACCGGGACACCAAGGGCGTAAAGAGGTAATTATTATGCGCCCGCGCCAAGGCATCGAACGGGGGCTCCGCTTGAGCTGCACCGTTTCGGCGAAATTATTTGCGCAGAAAAGCATTGTGCAAATAGATTATCGCCGACAACGGTCAGCTCGCTCCCCCTGCCAAAGATTTCGAGCGGGCGCAGCATTATACCTCGGTGGAGAGATTGCGGGGGTGGCTGTCGCTATGGGCGACGCTGTGAGCGAGCGCAGCTTACTGATTGCGCTTTGCGATTTCGCGGATTGAGGGTATTTTCAGTAGAGCCGTGAGGACGATGAACGTGATTGCGGTGTCGACTGGGAGCATGACCGCGTTTTTTATGATACGAGCCGGAAGCAGGACTAGAAAGCCCTCGCCGTAGAGCATGGAGAGCCAGAACGTGTTCAGGATGCAGTTCACAAAAACCTTCGCGGAGAGCTCCGCGAAAAATACGCGTATTACCGTAAGTTTTCCGTGCGATAAAATGAGCCCGTAGAGGACGCCGGCGAGCATCGCATTGAGCGTGAAGCCGAAAAAGAACGGGCCGCTCGGCTTTACGACAAATTTTAAAATATCCATCACGCCGCCGAAAATGCAGCCCGCGACCGGACCGAAGAGGCACTCGATGATCCGATTTGGAATCCCGGAAAACCCGATTCGAAGATACGGGCCTACGTTTATTGTCGCGACCATGTTCAGCACTATCGCGAGCGCACCCATGACGCCGCACAGCGCAATGTTTTTCGGCGTCGAAAACGCCCGAAGCGAGTGCGCGGCGACTGCTTTAATTTTACTCATACAAACCTGCTTTCACTTAATGCAAAAATTTTCCGTGCGCCCGCTCAAAATCTTTGGCAGGGGGAGCGAGCCGACCGTTGTCGGCGATAA
>JAJQIQ010000091.1 GCA_021199135.1 Clostridiales bacterium
AAGCTGGAGGAATAATAATGGAGGCTGTGCTGCGCGCCATTTTCAGGGCGATACACGAGGGAAAATGGCTCGAAATCGAATACCATAACAAGTCGGAGGAGGACACGAAATTCTGGATAGGGATCTGTGGCCTTGATCCCCTGCGCCGCACCCTGTCCGTCGACGCGCTGCACCTCGGGTCATATCAGCTGGCCCATTACGACAAAATCTACATAAATTCAATTCATTCCGCGAAGCTGGTCGAGGGCTCGTACTGCCAGATAAACCAGGAGCTGGTGGAGGACATCTATAAAAACCCGCACAAGTACAACGACCTTTTCCACAACACCGCGAATTTAAAAATACTAAATTACCTCGAGAATTGCTACCGCATGGACGGCACCCCGTATCGGGAGGATTTCGCGCTGATAAAATATCTCGACCGCGACTCGCTTGCGGGGGAGACATACCAGCTGAACGGTGAGCAGTTTAAGGCGATCGTGAACAATTTTCGGATGAAGTCGAGCGACGAGAAGCCGAAAACCGGGCGGCTGAAAATCAAAAGCCTCGCGGTGAATGTCCTTAGCATCAACACCGAAAAAGGACTGTACGTGCTCGCCTACAGGTCGCTTTTTCTGGACGTGAAGGAGCGGACGCTGGTGCCGAATGACGAGATCACGGTCTGCACGGAGTTCACGGTAAACGGCAAGATAGAGAGCGCGCGGAAATTTCTCGATGCGGAGGATTTTGATTTACTTAACGATTTCGAGGCGAACGAGGAGACGATAAAGGACTGCATCTGCCGCCGTTTCCCCGGAAAATCCGTCGTCGACGACATGCCCTATGTCATGGGCCTGGGGATGGATTCGCCTATTGACCTACGGTATGAATATGAGTCCATAGCCGACCTGTACCAGTCCGAGAATCCGCCCGTCCCGCTCAGGGCGTTCTTCGGGGATTTGGTGCAACGTCCGATAAGGAGGGCCGCTTACCCAATAGTGCTTATCGACAGGAAAATAAACATGGATCAGCTGCTCGCGATAAACACGGCGATGAAATACCCGCTCGCCTACATTCAGGGGCCTCCGGGCACGGGGAAGACCAGCACGATAATAAACACGATAATCACTGCATTTTTCAACGATAGGACAGCCCTCTTCGTCTCCTACAACAACCACCCGATAGACGGTGTCTGCGACAAGCTCTCGGACATGAGATATAATGGCAAGAGGATTCCGTTTCCGATTCTTCGGCTCGGAAATTGGGATAAACTGCTCGAGGCGACAAAGACAATTCAGCAGCTCCGCGCCGAGGTGAGGGAAATACAGATTTTTGAAAAAACACTCGACCGCAACAAGGAGGACAGAAAAGAACGCGCGAAAAGCCTCTCGGCAATCCTGAAAAATTACGAGGACGAGCTTGAATTAAATGAGCGGATGGAGACGATAGACAGCCTGCTGGCTTACAGGAAAAAGAACGTGAAAAGCTCGCTTCAGACGGCGGGATTTGAGGCCGACCTAGAGGGGAGGCAGCGCAATAAAATCACGGAACAATTGGAGAAAATAGGCGATGTGACGGAGGAAAGCGCTCTCGCTTTGCTGGATCGGGATGAGGAGGAATTAAAAAAATACCTTTATTACACTTCCGCAAGATATATAAAAAAATTGGAGCAGCCCAGGTATGAGGATTTGCGAAACATCCTCGACGTGGACGACGAGGACAAGAGGGTCGAGCAGTTTTCCCATTATCTCGAAAATAAGGAAAACCTCGACAAGCTGCAGAAGGTTTTCCCGATAATCGCGACCACCTGCATCTCCGCGCACAGGCTGGGCGAGCCGGAGCCCGTGTTTGACATGGTGATAATGGACGAGGCGAGCCAGTGCAACCAAGCGGTCGGACTCGTCCCGATAGTGCGCGGGAAAAGCCTCATGCTCGTGGGCGACCCCCAGCAGCTGAGCCCCGTGATCCTGCTCGATGCAAGCGACAACGAAAAATTAAAAAAGCGCTATCGCATCACCGACGAATACGACTACTGCAAAAATTCCATTTACAAGACGTTTCTGGCATGCGATTCCGTGAGCGACGAGATATTGCTCCACAACCATTACCGCTGCCACAAAAACATAATAGGCTTCAACAACAAAAAATATTACAACTCGAAATTAAACATACTCACCCAGAGCGATGAGCAGCATCCGCTCTCCTATGTGGATGTGGGGAATGCCAGGACGGACGTGAAAAACTCGTCCCCCGCGGAGGCGCGGGCGGTCGCGGAATTTGCCGCGAAAAATCGGGAAAAGAGCATCGGGATAATAACGCCTTTCGTCAACCAGAAAAATTTGATCGAGCAGGAGCTTGACCGGGCCGGCGTAAGAAACGTGACCTGCGGGACGGTCCACGCATTTCAGGGCGACGAGAAGGACGTCATACTGTTTTCGACCGCGATCACGAACCAGACGCAGGAGGGGACATATGCCTGGCTCAAAAACAATAAGGAACTCATAAACGTCGCGACCTCGCGGGCGAGGGAGCAGCTCGTCCTCTTTTCGAGCAAGAGCAACGTCGACCGGCTCCACGGCAAGGACGGCGACGACGACTTGTATGAGCTGATCGAGTACGTCAGGACAAAGGGCGAGAGCAACGTGACGGCGAAGGAGACGAACTCGCGGGCCCTCGGGATAAAGCCGTTTTCCACCGAGACCGAGACGGCGTTCCTCGAAAACCTGAACCACGCGCTTGAAAACATTTGGCTCACGCAGAACCGTTATTCCATAAAAAAGGAGGTCGCAATTGCGCAGGTCTTCTCCGACAACGACATAAACAACGACCTTTTCTACAAGGGGCGGTTCGATTTCGTCATCTACGCGAAGGAGGGGCAGCAGGAGCTTCCGATGCTCGCGATCGAGCTCGATGGCAAGGAGCACTACGAGAACGATGTCGTGAAGGAGCGCGACCGCAAGAAAAACGAGATCTGCGACAGGCACAACCTCCAGCTCATCCGCGTGGAAAATTCCTACGCCCGCCGCTACAACTACATCAAGGACATCCTGCTGGACTACTTCAAGGTCGCGCGGTAAAAGTGAAAGCCGCGATTTCCGCACTTTATTTTCCCGCGCACTTTGCCGATATA
>JAJQIQ010000009.1 GCA_021199135.1 Clostridiales bacterium
TCGAGGCCGCGCGTCATCGCAAGGCACTCCTCGCCGAGCGCGTAGAGCTTGTCGTGCTCGCGGACCGCGCGGTACTCCTGCGCAAGCTGCACCCTCCATCGCAGGTTCTCCGGCTCATCGTCTATCATCTCCATGAGAAGCGTTCGGTTTCTCTCGTAGTGCGTGCGCAGCGCCTCCTCGGTCTCGTAGACGTAGCCGAAGTGGTGGACGATCGCCTTTATCCCGTCGATGTCGCCCTCGGAGGGCTCGATATACTCGTGGATGCGGCTCACGAAATGTGTCTCCGGCGTGAGCTTTGTCATACGCGAGACCCATGCGTCCGTGTACTGTGTGGCCTCCATGTCGATGAAATTCCTCTGGATGTAGCTGGCGCGCCCGTATCTTTTGTACCGGCCGCTCGTAAAGAAGTCGATGAGAGGATCGATCTCGACGAACCACTCGTCGTCGTCGACGTACATGTACCACTCACCGGTCGCATACTTTAAAGTCTCGTTGCGGGCCTTGGAGAAGTCGCTGCACCACTCAAAGTCCGCCACGACGTCGCCGCGGCGGTCGAGCTCCGCCCGCAGGTCCTTATCGCAGCCCGTGTCGAGCAAAATGAGCTGGCAGGGGACGGCCCTCCTCAACGGCTCGAGCGAGTCGAGGCATTTCCCTATCGTGTCCTTCCGGTTCGAGACCATCACTGCAATCGAAAGAGCCGGCTTATTTTCATCTGGATTTAAATTCGGCATATCATTCCCGACTTTCAGCAAAAGTTAATTCGCGATTTAATAATTTCTCCATCGCAGACAGCGCCGTGAAAATTAAATCTTAATTTAATTTATCACTATTATTCGCATTTTACGAAAAGTGCGTCTTGAGCTCCGCCTTGAGCGGCTCGAGGTCCGGGTCGTCCGGGGTCAGCTGCTGGAGCTGTTCTGTGACGGCGTAAGCCTCGGCGTAGAGTTCTCCGTCGATCAGCGACATGATCTGCTTCTTGACCTCGATCGCGATCGCGGACATCTCGCTGGTCGCCTCCTGCGCCTTCTTCGCGACCTTCTCCATGTCCTTCCCGAGAAAAACCGCATAACTCTTTATCGTCTTGCCGATCGGCGGCCATTCCTGCGCCGCGTGCGTCAGGCAGTCCATCTTCTTCTCATGCTCCTCCAGCCCGCATGAGAGCGCCTTTTCGACCCAAGCCGCGGCGCGAATGTGCCCCGGAAGCAGGCCCGTCGCCTCGGTGAATACGAACTCCCTGTAGACCTTTCGGGCGTAGCGCATGTTTGCCTCACTGAACTCGCGCAGAAGCCGCTCGACGCTCTCCGTGCTGTCGCCCTCGATCACGCCGCTCGCCCAGAAATTGACCATGTGCATGTCAAAGAGGTCGTAGCGCATGTCCTCGCGGGTACGGATCTGCCCGAGGTGCGAGCCTACATCCTGCCACTTCTCCGACGACTTCTCGGAGTCGAGCACCGTCAGCATTATGAGCCACTGCGAAATCGGCACATCAAGCAGCATGTCCTCAAGCGGGATGAGCCCCGAGATGCCCGCCTGCCAGATCTCCTCCGGCAGGTACAAAAACTCGCCGCCTTTCTTCAGCAGCTGCTGTGCCTGTTCGAGGAGGCCGCTGCGCTCCGTTCTGTTTTCTGTGTCAACGCTTCTGTTCTCGTCCATTTTTTCACCTCGTTGTACTATTTATTGTTCGTATCGTGTGCCGCTCTGCGGAGTTTCACGAACGCGAGGAGCGGGGTAGCAAGCTCCGCGTCGCGCTGCGCCGCCAGGTCGAAATATGCGATCTCCTCCTTGCCATCCTCGGTGCCCTGCTGAAATGCCCGCCATATGCACACTCCGCAGTACGCCATGTCGGGCAGGAGCTCCGGATAATCCTCGGCCACCTCCCGCGTGAAATATTTCCTGGAAAATGCCGCCGCCCTCTGCCCGTAATCCATCATGGCCCGCTTTAGCGGGGCGTACATGCCCGCCGTGAGCACCCGCGCCCGCGACAGGCTCATCAGAGCGCAGTCAAGCCGCAGGTCGTCGCCCTCCGGGATATCCTCGATCTCCTTCTCCTTCCGCAACAGGTCTGACAGCGCCGCGTCCTTCTCATATGCGGCGACATCCTCCGCCCACTTGTCAAACGGGACGGCCGAATATCCTGTGGAGAGCGAGCCCCCGTGTCGCCTCACCGCCCCTGTTATCTCCGGCGGAGTCATGAGCACGTTCGGCGTCCGTATGCAGAATCCCTTGAAAAGCTCCGTGTAGTCCGCATCCGCGCCCTCCCGGTCCGCCGAGAGGATTTTCGCGTAGTATATGTACCAGAAATCTCCGTCCATCCGCGCCGTCGCCTCAAGCAGCCGCCAGAAGGACTTCTCGTCCCTGTTCCGGCAGGCCTCTATCTGTGCAAACAGTTTCCTGGAGCCGACCGGATTGTCCCACAGGTCCTGCATCGCCCTGTCGAGCACCGGCTCCTGCTGCCGCGCTGCCATTGTCTCCGCAAATACCGATACCAGCTCATCCGAAAAGTACACCGAATCCCTGGTCCATCCGAGCTTTTCATAATTTTCCTCAAATGTCCGCAGGTCGCCGTGCGCCAGCGCATAGCCCATCTCAAACGAGAACCCGTAGGACTTCGAGACGTCCTGCATTATGTTGCTGACGAGGATGAGGTTCTCGCCCTCCTCCTCCCACTCCCGCGGGTGGGCCTCATAATATTTCACTGTCTCGCCGTAGTCTAAGAACTGCTCCCTCGCCTCCTCCCACTTCCTCATGCCGAAATACATCCGCCCGAGCTCAATGGATCCCCGCGCATGGCAGGCCCTCGTCGTCCTCCTGTCGGCCTTTGCGGCAGCCTCCGCCCTGACGGCGGCCTTCTCGTCGCCAAGCCTCGCGCAGCTCTCAATGAGGCCGGCATAGAACGTGCCGATGCCGCGGCCAGCCCCGGGCGAATCGTCCCCCTTCAGGGCTTCGAGCGATTTTACGCACAGTTCCTTCATGTCCTCCCAATGGCGGACGATGTGCAGTTCCTGGACGGCCTGCGCCCTCCAGCGGAGTACGTCGGGCTCGCTTCGCATCATCTCAAGCAAAAGCGGATAGTTGCGGTCAAACTTTCTTTGCCTGTCCTCGTCGGTCAGCGCGATGTAGCCGGTGTGGTTCGCGATGAGCCGGAGGTTTTTTCGCTTTCCGCGCAGCGGCCCGAGATACTCATGAATCTTCCCAAAAAAACGCGTGCCCTCATCGAGCCTTATCATCCTCGAGGCCCAGGCGTCGTTGTAGTACCTAAAACCCCAGTCGCTGAAATTGCGCTGGATGTAATCCGCAGCCCCGTAATCCCTGTACTCCCCGGACCTGAAAAAATCCACCAGCGGCCCCACGTCCTCAAACCACTCGTCGTCGTCGACATAGAGGAACCACTCGCCCTTCGCGAGCGAAAGGCCGGCGTTGCGCGCCTTCGAAAAATCGTCGCACCATGCAAAGTCCACGACCTTGTCCGCAAACTCACGGCAGAGCGCGGCTATCGCCTCATCCCCGCCCGTCGTGTCCACGGCTATGATCTCGCAGGGCAGCTGCTTTCTGATCGGCGCGAGCGACTCCAGGCAGCGGCGCACCTCTTTTTCGTTCCTCGACGCGAGGATCGAAATCGAAAGAACCAGCCTCATCGCTGTCCTCCCCGTATTCTCATAAAAATTAAATCTCCATTTAACATTTTGTCGTCTCCATCAGCCCCAGCCTGGCGCGAAGCGCCATCTCCGTCACGTCCAGGTCGCTCCTCCCCGTCTGTCTAAACTGCTCAACCGCATCCAGGGCATCCCTGTATTTCCCGCCGTCAAGGCATTGCTTTGCCCTCTCCTTGATCCGCTCCACCGCCATGCGGTCCTCGCCCCCGGGATTCTGCTCCCCGACCATCTCACTCAGGCGCAAGAACGCATTGAGCGGGGTGACAAGCTCCTCGTCCCTCTCTGCGGCGAGCTCGAAACATGCCGCTTCCTCCCCGCGGTTCTCCTCCGGCAACAAGAACGCCTTCCATATGCAGACCCCGCAGTACACATCGTCCGGCAGAAGCTCAGGATACTCCTCCATGACCTTTGGCCGGAAATATTTCTGCGCGATAGAAAACGCCCTCTGCCCGTACTCCATGAGCGCATCCTTAAGCTGCGCATACTGGTGCGTCCCCAGCGCCTTGCTCCGCGCTATGCGCATGGATGAATGCTCGTATCGGAAGTCCTCTCCGCCCCCGTCCTCGCCGGGCTCGACGTCGCAGCCAATCCTGGCGGTCATTGACATAAGCCGCTGGTACGCCTCCCCGTCCCTGTCACGGTAGGACTGTATCTCTGCCAAAAGCTTCCCGGACGACTCCCTGTTGTTCCAGAGGTCGAGCATCGCGCGGTCCAGCGCAGGGTTCTCCGGCAGCGTCGCCATCGCCTCGACGAGCGCCGGGAAGAAATCGTCCGAGACATAGATGACCGGCCTGTCCCAGCCGAGCTTGTCGTAATTTTCCTCGAGCAGCGAGACATCGCCCCGCATCAGCGCACAGCCGATCTCGAGGGAAAGGGCGCGCTTTTTGGGGATGTCATCGAATATGGACTCGAGCAGAAGCGCACCCATCTCCTTCTCCCACTCCTGCGGGTGCTCCTCATAATACTTCACGCCGTCCTCGTATATGTCAAGCTGCGCTTTGGCCTTGTCCCATTTCCTCCCGCGGAAATACATCTGCGACATGATCATCGCGTTGTGCGCATGGCAGAGGCGCGACATGCGTTTATCAATCAATGCGGCCTGTGCCGCCGCCTCAGCCGCCCTCTCATCGCCGAGCGCCGCAAGGCTCTCGACTAACCCACCGTAGAACGTGCCGACGTCCCGGACATCGCTCGCCGAGGTGCGGCTCTTCATCGCGTCGAGCGACTTCAGGCAGAAATCCCTCTCCTCCGCCCAGCGGCGGACGCCGTGCAGCTCCTGGACGACCTGCACCCTCCAGCGGATATTGTCCGGCTCTTCCTTCACCATCTCAAGGAGCAGCGGATAATTCCTGTCAAATTTGCGCATCCTGTCCTCGTCGGTCTGCATGATGTAGCCGGTGTGGTTCACGATTGCGGGGATGTTTATGCACTGCCCGCGCTGAGGCCCGACGTACTCGTGGATCCTGCCAAGGAATCGCGTGTCCTCGTCGAGCTTTATCATCCTCGAGGCCCAGCCGTCGTTGTAGAACTTGAACGCCCAGTCATGAAAGTTCCGCACGATGTAGTTGGCGCAGCCGTAGCCTTTATATTTCCCGGATTTGAAGAAATCGACAAGCGGGGCCACGTCGGCGAACCACTCGTCGTCGTCGATGAAGAGGAACCACTCGCCCGTGGCCCGCTCCAACCCGGAGTTTCTGGCCTTTGCGAAATCGTCGCACCACTCAAAGTCCACGGCAATGTCCGCGAACTCGTCGCAGAGCGCAGAGGTCTCCGCGCTCCCGCATGTGTTCACGACGATCACCTCGCAGGGCAATTGCTCCCTAAGCGGCGTCAGCGACTCGAGGCAGCGGCGCACCTCCTCCCCGTTTCTCGACACAAGGATTGAAATTGACAGGACCGGTTTCATGGGTTTCCTTTCTCTCAGTAAGGGTTTTGTATAAAAATTAAATCTAGTTTTAATTTTTTAGCTTGCCTAGCTATTCAACATCTCCATTATAACGTAATACAGGGGAACGAGTCAATCGTTCCCCTGTAAGAAAATACATTGTAATGCGGATGTTTCTTATCAGCCCTGGAGCAGTGAGAGCACGCCCTGGGTAGCGGTGTTCGCCTGGGCGAGCATTGCCTGGCCGGCCTGGGCAAGGATGTTGTTCTTGCTGTACTCGACCATCTCCGTCGCCATGTCCGTGTCTCGGATCTGGGACTCTGCGCTCGTCGTGTTCTCGACTACGTTGTCCAGGTTGTTGATCGTGTGCTCCAAACGGTTCTGGATTGCGCCGAGCGTTGAGCGGAGCGATGATACCGTCTGGATCGCATCCGAGATGGCGTCGATTGCGTATGTCGCGTTCGCGCCGCTGTCATCCATGACGCTGATGCCCTTGATCCCGAGCCCTGCGGAATCCATCGTGCCGATCGTCACCGCGATCTTGTTGTTCTCGTCAGCGTCCGCGCCTACATGCAGTGAGAGCTGCAGTCCCTGCGTAGCCTCTACCGTGCCCTCGCTGATCGTGAAGGAAATCTGCGTAACTGTGTCTGAGTAGTAAGCGGTCGCATACAGGCTGTCTGAATACGTCTGGATGTTGTCGTTAGCACCAGTGTAGCCGCAAGTGGCGGTCGTGGCCTCGCATCCCGGGTCGGTGCCGACTGAGCTGGCCTTCACGAGCTCCGCATAGATGAGGTCGTATGCCTTCTGAGCAGAGATTATTGATGAATCGTTGTCGCCAACGCCGTCCCCGCCGTCGTCCTTCATCGCTACATAGGTCTGGGTGCCGTACTTCACGGTGTCGCCATCCGATATCATGGCCTCGATGTCCTTCGTGCTGTAGATGTTGTTCGCGTTGTCGTCCATCGACGCAGTGCTGCTTACTGTGTACTCAATGCCGTTTATGGTGACGGTCTCGCCATCTGCCGCGCTATCAATCGCGCTCTTGACATTCTCGATCGTGGTGCCGATCGTGTATCCCTTGGAACCGATCGTGATGGTGTCGCCTGCCTTGAGGGCTGTCATTACGAACGTGGCGGTGCCGGTGCCTACCCCGAGGAGAGTTCCCTCGATGCCCGCGTCCTTGGCGGTGATGGTCTTCGTCATGGACTTGCCGTTGCCCTTGAGGAGCTCGGTCTCGTTGAACTTCGTGGTCTCAGCGACACGGTCGATCTCTGTCGTCAGCTGGTCGATCTCGTCCTGGATCGCCTCGCGGTCTGACACGCTGTTCGTGCCGTTCGCTGCCTGTACTGCCAGCTCGTTCATGCGCTGAAGCATGTCGTGAACTTCGGTGAGCGCGCCCTCGGCGGTCTGTACTGCGGATACGCCGTCCTCTGCGTTTGAGGATGCCTGCGTAAGCCCGCGGATCTGCTTTCTCATCTTCTCTGAAATGGCAAGCCCTGCTGCGTCGTCCGCTGCGCGGTTGATGCGATAGCCGCTTGAGAGCTTCTCGGTGGAAGAAGCCTGAGACTTAGTCGTGATGTTGAGCATTCGGTTGGCGTTCATCGCCTGCATGTTATGCTGTACTACCATGATAAATTCCTCCTTGAAATTTTTGCGGCGGCAACTGCAACACTGCCGCTGCCATCCCTGTTTGTTATTATGTGAATGTTTTTGCGTACTTAAACGTAGCACTCATATGTCTTATATATCGGGAAGTTTAAGGGAGACTTAACCCCGTTTGTGAAATTTTTCCAAATTTTGCTTCGATTTTCTACATAATAGCTTCATTGCGCCCGCTCGAAGATCTCACAAGGGGGCCCCGCTTGAGCCGCACGCGTTTCGGCGAAATTATTTGCGCAAAACCGGCGCAAATAGATTATCGCCGACAACGGTCGGCTCGCTCCCCCTTTCTTAGATTTTTGAGCGGGCGCATATATGTACATTCATAGGAAAACAGAGGCTCAAGATTCTTCTTGAGCCTCCGGTTCAAAATTTCACTGGGTTAAGAGTGGGTGGTATGAGGTGGCGGTGGTGGGACGGTTTAAAAATTAAATCTGGATTTAACTTTTGAACAAAAGCGTAATTTTACGCAATTGCGTCGAGGCAAATTTCCTCCTCGTACATGATGTCCTCGATGACGTCGTGGACGGTGGAGATCCCGTTCACGCGGCCGACGTTGCTGCCGCAGAATACGAGGCCGTTGTCGACGTCTCCGAGCACGGCGGTCACGAGCGCCTTCGTGATGCAGTAGGGGATCTGCCCGGGATGGCAGTTCTTTATGCAGCGGTAGCAGCGGTCAACCTGCTCGCGGCACTGCTCGGTCTTTTTGATGAACGCGTTGCGGAGCGCGCGGCCAGGCATTCCGACCGGGCTCTTTATTATGGCAGTGTCTTCCGCTTTTGCGTTGACATACGCCATCTTGTAGGCGTATGAGGCATCGCACTCCTCCGTCGCGACGAACCGCGTCGCCACCTGGACGCCGTCAGCGCCGAGGTCGCGCACATGCTCCGCGTCGCTTGAATCCCAGATGCCGCCCGCGGCGAACACCGGGATCGACGTGTTGTACTTTTCCTCGTATGACTTCTTCTCAGCGACGATTGACCGAAACTCATCGTCAAAGTGCATCGCCGGGATGTCGTCTAAATCCTCGCGCTTGAAGCCGAGGTGCCCGCCCGCCTGCGGCCCCTCGACCACGATGCAGTCAGGGGTGCGGTGATATTTCTTGTCCCACGCCTTCAATATGACGGCTGCCGCCTTCTTGGATGAGACGATGGGCGCAATCTTCACCAGGCTCCCTTTGACGAGCTCCGGCAGGTCGATCGGAAGCCCCGCCCCGCAGATGATGAGGTCTGCGCCGGCCTTCACCGCCTCCTTGACGTGCTCCTTGTACTGCTGGAGCGCGACCATGATGTTCACGCCGACCATGCCCCTGCCCCCGGCGATCTCCTTCGCTCGGGCAATCTGCTTGCGGATCCCGCGGAGGTTGCACTCCTCCTCGTTGCCGAAGAAGTCCGGCTCGGTGAATCCTATCTGCGCCGTCGAGATGACGCCGATCGCCCCCTCGGACGCCACCGCGCCCGCGAGCCTGCCGAGGCTCACACCGACGCCCATGCCGCCCTGAATCAGAGGCAGCTCGATGTTCCACCCCTTGAATGCCTTGCAATCAAAAATGTTTCTCATTACACACTTAATTCCTTTCACTTAAAAATTCGCCATGAAACCCACCTCGGATGAATGTAGTATTCAAAACTACATCTAATAGTAATACGCACTATGTTGATTGTCAATATGCACAGCCCATATTTTGTATAAAAATTCTATAAATATCGGGGGCGCCACGTCGAAATGTGAAATCTGTGTGTAGTAATTGTGAAATCGGTTAATGCAGAATGGATTTCCTACGATAAAATTTACAGACAGGTGAGGTGAGGAGCGCCGCATTGCATTTTTTGGAAGGAGGCAATACATATGGGACTTACTATCAGCGGACTTGGGCAGACAACGGAAACCATAGCGATGTCGTCCATGAAGGTAAACACGACGGAAAACAAGCAGATCATATCCGAGGACAAGTCGGACGATTCGCAGTACACGGCGATTTCTGAGAATGGAGACACTCTCGAGGTCAGCGCGGCGGGACAGGCCGCGAGCGCGAGCATGAGTTCCGAGGAGGAATCCGATTCAGACTCTTCGAGCGAGGACCTCTCAAGCTACTCAGAGACCGAGCTCAAGCAGATGTATGAGAAGGGCGAGATCACGATGGCCGAGTACGAGACGGAGATGGCAAAGCGCGAGGCGGCCGGCACGGCGGACAGCGACACGGACACTGCGGCTGCCGCGGCATCGGGAAACGTGACAGTGGCTGACGACGAGTGATTGGCACGGCGTCATTAAATTAAATCTGAGGCTCGTCATGCGCAGCGGCCTGCGGGATAGGGCCTCATGGCGAGCAAATGACAAGTCAGAGTACCATATCATTAAAAACGGAGGATGAGGAAATGTCTTTGAGCATTGAAGAGTACCTGAATTCAATCAGCACGCTGGCGACGACGGCAGCGACCCAGAGCGATGGCGCATCGGGCACGTCAGTTGCGGCGGCCAGCACGGCGAGCGAGGACTGCGACAGCTACGTGTCGACCGTGACGGACGGCACGGAGGTCATCCCGTGCGAGAACTACAACGACATTCTAAACTCAGTCACGTCGAAGCCGAACGCGTCCGAGACGGCTGACGGGAGCGACGAGGCATCCGCGAGCGGAACAGGCGCGGCGGGCGGAGCAGGCGGCTCTGACAGCGACGAGGATGAGACCACGACGAAGATCGTCACGATCAACGGAATCACCTACCTCGAGACGACGACCGTCGAGAACGGCATAACGACCACGACCCGCACCCAGATC
>JAJQIQ010000186.1 GCA_021199135.1 Clostridiales bacterium
CCTGCGTGTCGGAGACGAACGCGTTCAAGGCGACGACGACGGGGACGCCGTATTTCTTTAGGTTTTCGATGTGCTTGCCGAGGTTTTCGATCCCGGCCATAAGCGCCGCCAGGTTCTCCGCGCCAAGCTCGTCCTTCTTCACGCCGCCGTTGTACTTTAGGGCGCGGACGGTCGCGACAAGGACGACCGCGTCGGGCTTAAGCGCCGCGCAGCGGCACTTGATGTCAAAGAACTTCTCCGCGCCAAGGTCCGCGCCGAAGCCGGCCTCCGTGACGACGTAGTCCGCTAGGCGAAGCCCCGCCTTTGTGGCGCGGACGCTGTTGCAGCCGTGGGCGATGTTCGCGAACGGCCCTCCGTGCATGATCGCGGGCGTGTGCTCGAGAGTCTGGATGAGGTTCGGCTTTATCGCGTCCTTAAGGAGCGCCGCCATCGCGCCCGTCGCCTGTAGGTCGTCCGCCGTGACCGGTCGCCCGTCGTAGGTATAGGCCACGACTACTTTGCCGAGCCTCCGCTTTAAGTCAGCCGCGTCCTCCGCGAGGCAGAGGATCGCCATGATCTCCGATGCCACCGTGATGACGAAATGGTCCTCCCTGACGACGCCGTTCGTCTTTCCCCCCATGCCGATAACTATGTTGCGAAGCGCACGGTCGTTCATGTCCATGCACCGCTTCCAGACGACCTGCCGCGGGTCGATGCCGAGCTCATTGCCCTGCTGGATGTGGTTGTCGAGGATCGCGGCGAGAAGGTTGTTCGCGGACGTTATCGCATGGAAGTCGCCGGTGAAGTGGAGGTTTATGTCCTCCATCGGGACGACCTGCGCGTAGCCGCCGCCCGCCGCGCCTCCCTTTATCCCAAAGCAAGGGCCCAGGGACGGCTCGCGGAGCACCGTGACCGCCTTCTTACCGAGCTTTCCGAACGCCTCGCCAAGCCCCACGCTCGTCGTCGTCTTTCCCTCCCCCGCCGGGGTCGGGTTTATTGCCGTGACGAGCACAAGCTTGCCGTATGGCCTGTCCTTGATCTTTTCGAGCAGTTCCTCGCTAAGCTTGGCCTTGTGCTTGCCGTAGAGCTCGAGGTCGTCCGCCTCGATGCCGAGCTTTTCCGCGATCTCCGTGATCGGCGAAAGGGTCGCCTCCTGCGCTATCTCGATGTCGGTTTTCATACGCTCGTGTCTCCTCCTATCGCAAAATTAAATTTAAATTTAATTATATTAGTCTCATAAATTTATTAAATATAGAATTAATTATTGCATTTTCATGCCACTTTATTCATTCTCCGCCAAAAAAGCCTCGAGCTCCTCCGGCGTCATCGTCACCTTCCTGGGCTTCGTGCCCTCCTCCGGCCCGACCACGCCCGCCTCCTCGAGCTGGTCCATGATGCGGGCGGCGCGGTTGAAGCCGATCTTTAAGTACCTCTGGAGCATCCCGATAGAGGCCTTCTCCTTGTCGACGATGACGTGCGCCGCCTCGGAGAAGTACGCGTCCCGGCCGTCGTCGTCCTCGTCCGCGTCCATGATCGAGACGACATTTGCCGATGACTGCGCGCTCTCGACCTTCTGCTGTATGGCCTCGCTGTAGACAGTCGCGCCGTTTTGCTCCTTAATGAACGCCACGACGTCGCCGACCTCCTTGTCGGAGACGAACGCTCCCTGGACGCGGATGGGCTTGGGGATGCCCTGCGGGTAGTAGAGCATGTCGCCCTTGCCGAGGAGCTTCTCCGCGCCGTTCATGTCCAAAATCGTGCGCGAGTCTATCCCCGACGTCACCGCGAAGGCGATGCGGCTCGGCATGTTCGCCTTGATGAGGCCGGTGATGACGTTGACCGAAGGCCGCTGCGTCGCGATGATGAGGTGGATCCCCGCCGCCCTGGCCAGCTGCGCCAGGCGGCATATCGCCTCCTCGACCTCTCCGGATGCGACCATCATGAGGTCGGCGAGCTCGTCTACGATGATGACGATCTGCTCCATCGGCTTAGGCCGCTGTTGCCCCTCCGGGACTTCTATCGACGCGATTTTCTCGTTGTAGCCGTTTATCTCGCGGACGTTAGCCTCGGCGAACTTCTCGTACCGCTCGGTCATCTCCGCGACCGCCCAGTTCAAGGCGCCGGACGCCTTCTTCGGGTCGGTGACGACCGGGATGAGGAGGTGCGGGATGCCGTTGTAGACGGACAGCTCCACGACCTTCGGGTCTATCATGATGAGCTTGACCTCCTCTGGCGTAGCCTTGTAGAGGATGCTCATGATTATCGAGTTTATGCAGACGGACTTGCCCGAGCCGGTCGCCCCCGCTATCAGGACGTGCGGCATCTTCGCGATGTCGGCGATCTGTATGTTTCCGCCGATGTCCTTGCCGAGCGCGACGCTGACCTTGGACTTCGACTTCTTGAAATCCTCGGAGCCCACGAGCTCGCGGAACGGAACGGCCACGTTCTCCTTGTTCGGGACCTCTATGCCGACCGCCGCCTTGCCCGGGATCGGGGCCTCGATGCGGACGTCGGGCGCGGCGAGGTTCAGCTTGATGTCGTCGGCGAGGCCAACGATCTTGCTCACTTTCACGCCCATCTCGGGCTGGACCTCATAGCGCGTGACCGCCGGGCCGCAGCTGATGTCCGTGACCGTGACATTGACGCCGAAGGTGGAAAGGACCTCCTGCAGCTTGTTCGCCGTCTCCATGAGCTGCTGCTTCGTGCTCCCGGGCTTTACGGACTTGGGCTTTGCGAGCAGGTCGACCGTCGGGAAGACGTACTCCTTCGGGGGCTCCGGCTTTACTGCACTGGGGGGCGCGGCGTTGAGGGGCGCGGCGCCCGGAACGGGCACCGCAGCGCCTACGGCGCTGGCGGTCTGCGCGGACCTTGCGGGGGCCGGCGAAGCCGGATCCCCGGCGGCACCTGGTACAGGCGCCGAACCCGCAGGGTCAAGGTCCGCGCCAGCCGCGCCCCCCAACGCCGCAGTAGGCTCCACATCAGCCCTTTCAAAACTTAAATTCTGATTTAACTCCTGCATTCCATCGCCAGCCAGCGGCTCGTCCGTCCCCGTCACGATATCCTGCACTGAGCTCGCGAGCAGGCTCTCGATCTCGGAATCG
>JAJQIQ010000232.1:0-2406 GCA_021199135.1 Clostridiales bacterium
ACGCAAACGGCTCCTGCTTGAAGCGGATCCGCACGTCGATGACCGGGATGATCTTCCCGCGCAGGTTTATGAGACCCTTTATGTAGTCCTCGCTCTCGGGGATCTCGGTGATCTCCTGAAAGACGATGATCTCGTTGACATATTCTATTTTGAGGCCATAGCACTCATTGCCCGACTTGAAGGTGATGTACTTGTCCTTCTGTGTATCATGCTCAACCATCTGACTTTTCCTTTCTCATTATTTTTGGCACGTCACTCGCAGATTCCGCCTGGGTCTAGGATCAGCGCAATGCTGCCGTCTCCGAGCTGAGTGCAGCCGGAGAGCCCCCGCACCTTCTTGATGTACGACGGGATGGGCTTTACGACGATCTCCTGCTTGCCTATGATCGAGTCGACGAACAGGCACATCTGATTTCCCTCCTCCTCGATGAGCACCATCATGCCCTCGCTCACGTCGGTCTTGAAATCGGAGAGGTGGTACCAGTCGCCGAGCCTTCGCACCGGGTAGCAGTCGCCGCGTATCATGACGCTCTCGTCCCCAGACGGCTCGTGTATCATCTGGCTCTCCTCGACCCTGACGAACTCCTTGACGACGCCGGTCTCGATGACGAAATTGAGCGTGCCGACGTGCATCACGATCCCGTCGACGATCGCGAGCGTGAGCGGAATCTTTAGGTTCATCGTCGTGCCCTGGCCCTCAACGCTCTCGATATCGAGGGCTCCGCCGATCTGCTGGAGGTTTGAGACAACGACGTCCATCCCGACGCCTCGCCCGGAGTACTCCGTGACCTGCGTGTTCGTAGAAAATCCAGGGAGGAGGATGAACTGGTTTACCTCCTTGTCGGTGTATGCGCTATCGGGCTTTGCCGGGTCGAGGAGGCCGTTCTTCCTCGCCTTTGCCAGTATCTGCTCGCGGTTTAGGCCCGCGCCGTTGTCCTCGACGCTTATCCACACCTTGCCTGACTCAGTCTTCGCCGAGAGGGTGATCTTGCCGCGCTCGGTCTTGCCGGCCGCAGCGCGCTCCTCCTTCGTCTCGATCCCGTGGTCGACGGAGTTTCTGACGATGTGCATGAGCGGGTCGGAGATGTGCTCGATTATGTTCTTGTCGACCTCCGTCGTCTCGCCTATCATCTCAAACTCTATGTCCTTGCCGAGCTTTCGTGACATGTCAAAGACGATGCGGTTCATCTTCTGGAACGTGTTCGTAAGCGGCACCATGCGCATCGACATGATGACGTTCTGCAGGTCGGTCGAGATCTTCGACATCTGCGCCGCCGCCTTGTTGAAGTTGTCGAGCTTCAGCCCCGGGACCTTGAGGTCGGGGTTCTGCAGTACGACGGACTCCGAGATGACGAGCTCGCCTATGAGGTCCATCAGCATGTCCATCTTCGCGATGTCGACGCTTATGTACGCCGCCTTCTCCGCCTTCTTGGGCTTGTCCTTTGCGAGCTTCTTGCCCTGCCCCGGGTTCTTCTGCTGCACGACGAAATCGCCGGGCGCAGGGGCCTTCGGGGTGGCTGGCACGCCCGGCTGCTGCGCGGCGGCGGCTTTCGCCTCTATCTCCTCGACGCTCGAGGTGAGGTCTATCTGCGTATCGTCGCCCTCGCCGAATCCCTGCTCGAAGTCTTTCTGCGTGCAGGCGTATATGTCGACCTTCTTTATGTCATAGCCGGGCTTTATTATCGTCCGCAGGTCGGCCTCGGACTTCTTCGTCTGCATGAGGATCTTGAAGCCGTCCTCTATGATCGTCTTCGCGCTGTCCTCGTTGGTGATGATGTCCTCCGGGGAGTAGATGAGATCCTCCGCGACCTCCTTGAGCTCATGGACGATCTTGAACGCGTGGACGTTCACGAGCTCCATCTCAGGATAATATTCGATATAAATCCTGAAGAAGTTGCTAGTGGAAACCGCCGTCGCGGCCGGGGCGATGTAGAACTGCTGCGCCTCCTTCTCCTCCTCGCGCTCCGGGGTCTTGTCCTTCTTCCCCTTCTTCTCGCCCTTTATCGTATCGAGGAAGTCGTCGAGCTCCTTGATAAGCGCCGCCGAGCTCCCGTCGGCCTCGCCGCCGTCCTGGATCTTCTCCATCTCGCCGCTGATGAAGTCCGCCACGTCGAGCACGTGGGCGACGAGCTCCTGGTGAGGGACGTTCTGCGGGTGCGACTCGCGCAGGTAGTAGAACACGTCCTCGAGCTTGTGCGCGACCTTCGTGATGTCGTCAAACATCATGATCGCGGAGGAGCCCTTGATCGTGTGCATCGTCCGGAATATCTCGTTTATGCTGTCCTCGTCGAAGTACTCTGCGTCCTTCTGCTCGAGGACCATGTCCTGAAGGTTTTCGAGCAGCTGGGAATTCTCGAAGAGATACATCCCCAGCATGTCGTCCGTGTTGAATTCCTCGGCCATGTT
>JAJQIQ010000232.1:2506-9830 GCA_021199135.1 Clostridiales bacterium
GCCGTCTCGAATTTGTCCTGGTCGATCGGCTTGCCGGAGTAGACCGTGCATCCGAGCTCGAACGCCATCTTGACGTTCTTCTCGTCATTTAAGGCCGTCGCCATGATGACCTTCGCCTGCTTGTCCTCCGGGACGTCGTGCGCCTTCTCGAGGTTCCTGATCCCGACGAGCGCCTGATAGCCGTCCATGACCGGCATCATGATGTCGAGGCACACGAGGTCGTACGGGTCGTCATCCTCGAGCGCCATCATGAAAGCGTCCACCGCCTCCATGCCATCGACGGTCACGTCGCACTCCCCGTACTTTGACAGGAAGTTTGCCATGAATTTCCTTGTGACGAAATCGTCCTCTGCCAATAAAATTTTCATCTGTGATCCTCCCTTTACATTTTACTCAGCAGGCTGTAAGCCCTCTGTGGTATGTCCTCCAGTTTCTCCTGATACTGCACCGCGCCGAGCTCGTACGCCACCCTCGGCATCCCGTACACGACGCAGGTCGACTCGTCCTGCCCTATCGTGGGCGAACCCGCCTCCCTCATCTTAAGCATCCCTTTCGCGCCGTCGCCTCCCATCCCGGTGAGGATGATTCCGAGAGCCTTCTTCCCGGCGACCTGGGCGACCGACTCGAAGAGCACGTCGACCGACGGGCAGTGCCCGTTGACCTTCGGGCCCTCGCGGCACTCGACCTGAAAGCGTCCGCCCCTCTGCACGAGGCGCATCTGCCGGTCACCTCCCGGCGCGAGGAGCGCCTGCCCCTGCACGACGGCATCGCCTGTCTCGGCCTCCTTGACGTGCATGCTGCACTGGTCGTCGAGGCGCTTCGCGTACATCTCGGTGAACCCTGCGGGCATGTGCTGGACGATGACGATTCCCGGCGTGTCCGCCCTAAACTCCTTGAGGACTGACGCTATCGCCTCCGTCCCCCCGGTCGAGGCCCCAATCGCGATGAGGATGTCCGACGCCTTCGCAGGCGCAAACGGGGTGGCCTGCACGATGCGCGGATGAGACGCGGCATCGCCGGGAAGCTTCACGGTGCTCCGCCTTATCCCGCTCATCTTCGCGGTCGAGGCTATCTTTATCTTGAGCGGCAGCTCGGTCCTCATGAAATTCTCGAGCTGCCTGCGGTCAGTCACCTGCGGCTTCGCGACGAAATCGGTCGCGCCCGCGCTCAGCGCATCGAAGACCTTGTCGCTCATCGAGCTTATCACCACCGCCGGGATCGGGTACTGCGGCATCAGCTTCCGCAAAAACTCTATCCCGTTCATGCGGGGCAGTTCTATGTCGAGCGTCATGACATCGGGCTTGTGCTCAAGGATCGCGTCCCTCGCCTGGAACGGGTCTGAGACCGCCGCCACGACATTTATCGCCTCGTCGGAATTTAAGCTCTTTACCAAAAGTTCCCGGAAAACCAAGGAATCTTCAACAACTAGCACACGGATCTGCTTCATAATTCCTTACGTCCTTCCTATTTTTTGAATATCGATGGCTTGATCATCGTAAACGGCGTGCTGCCCCGGTCGAGCGTCTCGGTCCTGCCGATGAAGAGGTAGCCGCCCGGCTCTAGCGTGTCGTAAACCTTGCGGATGAGCTCCGCCTTGGTCCTGTCGTCGAAATATATCATCACGTTCCGAAGGAAAATGACATGCATCTTCCTGTGGAACGGAAATGGCTCCATCAGATTGAATTTCCTGAACAATACCTGCTTTTTCAGCTCGTCTGTGGCCTGGTAAAAGTCCTCGCCCGGCTTCCTGCGGAAAAACCGCCTCCGCCATGTCTCGGGCAATGCGTCGATCTGCTCGGCGCTGTAGATTCCGGCTATTGCCTGCCGCAGCACGTGCTCGGAGATGTCCGTCGCGAGCACCTGCGTGTCCCATTTGTCGAACTCAAGCCCGAAGAAGTCCGCAAGCACCATCGCGATCGCGTACGGCTCCTCCCCGGTTGAGGACGCGCCGCACCAGATCCGTACATCCCTCGTGTTCTCCTCCTTCTTCCTTATCCACGGGAGCACGGTGTCGCGCAGGTATTCAAAGTGCTCTGCCTCGCGCATGAAAAAAGTGTGGTTCGTCGTGAGCATGTCGACCAGCGATTTCTCAAGCTCCCCGCTCTCGTCGGCCTCAATCGCGTCCATGAATGCGGTGTAGCTGTCCCACTCGCTGGTGCGCAGGAAATTCTCCATCCTGCCATTCACTATCTCTTTTTTCCCTCTCATGTCGACGCCGTACCGCTCCTTTAGGAAACGGTAGATCCGGTCGAACTCCGCGTCGGTCATGACCGTCTGCTTCTCTGGCATAATCTATATACCCCGCGCTACTTGAGCTGCCGGTAAATTTTCTTGCAAATGTCGTATAAATCCTGCTTGAACTTCGTCCCCGCCACGAGTTCCAATATCTCGATGGTATCATCGCTGCTGTATGCCTTGCGGTACGTCCTGTCCTCCGTCAGCGCACAGTAGGCGCTTATCAGCGATACGATCTGCGCCGATATCGGGATGTCGTCACCGGAGAGTCCGCACGGATAGCCCGTCCCGTCCCAGTTCTCGTGGTGGTAGTGGGCGATCTCAAGCGCCATCTGTATGAAATCGTTGTAGTCGTCGTCTATTATGTCCTGCAATATCTCCGCGCCGACCGTCGTGTGCGTCCTCATGAGATCCCTCTCATCGTGGGTGAGAGACCCCTCCTTGCTTAAGATCTCGCTCGGTATCGCGACGTTGCCGAGGTCGCAGAGCGGGGCCGCCATGAATATCGTCTCGACGAAGCTGTCGGAGATGATGCTCTCGTACTTCGGGGAGAGCTGCATCGCCTGCGCGAAGACCTTGCAGTTGTACTGGAGGCGCTCCATATGGTCCTCCTCGTAGCTCGCGTTCCTCCTCGCGACGCTGACCAGCGCATAGAGCACGCGCTGCTTCTCCTTCTCCATCTGGGAGAGCTGCTCGTTGACCGATGCCTGGAGGCGCCGGTTCGCCTCGGCGAGGTCGCGGACCGCCTCGTGGAGCTCAAGGTGCGTGTGGACGCGCGCCTGCACGACCTCCTGGATGAAGGGCTTGGTGATGTAGTCCTCGCCGCCGAGCGCAAAGCCCGTCGTGATGTCGCCCGGCTCGTCGTAAGCCGAGATGAAGAGTATCGGGATGTCGCGCGTCTTCACGTCGTCCTTCATGATCCGGCAGAACTCGTAGCCGTCCATCTCCGGCATCGAGACGTCGAGCAGGATGAGCTGCGGGGCGTGCCTCTCCACTACCTTAAGCGCCTGGACCCCGTTCTCCGCGAGGACCGGCTGGTATCCCATGTCCGCTATGATGTTGCGCAGCACAAACCTGTTGGCCTCCACGTCGTCGACGATGAGTATCCACGGCTTGTCTTTCCTGTCGTCCATACCTTACCTCACCTGCTATTCCCCTGCTGCACTTTGGTCACCGTTTTCAACGCCGTCGACCGCATCGAGCAGCTTCTTGTGCGCCGCCATCGTCTTGTCGTAGTCGGCTTTCTGCACCGCCATCTTGAGCCTCAGCGACGCGGACTTTATGTCATGCGGTGCCTCCTCGGTGAGCTCCCTGATGACGTTCATGAACATCTCCGCCTTCTCCCAGTTGTCCATCTCGACCGCGAGCACGAGCTTTGACATCTTGTCGTCGAGCTCCTTCTTGTTCTCCTCAGTGCCGTAGACATGGAGCACGTCCGTCTCGGGCGCGTCCTCCAGGAAGTGCGACAGCTTCTCGTCGACGTTCGCGGACACCTCGTCCGCCTCGTTCTCCGGTATCTCTACCCAGATTGAGAAGGTGAAGCTCGTCCCCCTGCCCTTCTCGCTCTCGACGTTTATGCTCCCGCCCATCAGCGTGACGAGCTGCTTGCTGATGTTGAGCCCCAGGCCCGTGCCGCCGTACTGCCTCGAGATGGAGGCGTCGACCTGCGAGAAGCTCTCGAAGAGCTTGTCCTGGTCTTTTTTGTCTATGCCGATGCCGGTGTCGTTTACTATGAAAAACAGTTCCACGCGGTTCTGCGTCTTCGCAGTCTTTAGGATCTCGAGCGACACCTTGCCGACGGAGGTGAACTTGCAGGCGTTCGATAATATGTTGTTCAGCACCTGCTCGATGCGCAGTTCGTCGCTTATCACCCGCTCCGGGACCTCCGGCGAAATCGTGACAAAGAACTGCAGTCCCTTCTCGACGATCTTTGGCATGTGGTTCGCCTTGACATAGTCTATCATCGCGCGGAAGTCGAACTCCCGGTTCTCGAGCGTGAACTTCCCAGCGTCGAGCTTCGAGAAGTCCAATATATTGTTTATGATGCTGTGCATGTCGTTGCAGCCGCGCTCGATGAGCTTTAGGGTCTTCAGCAGCTCCTCGTCGTGGATCTCCTCGAGCAAAATGCGCGTGTTGCCGAGGATCCCGTTCACCGGGGTGCGCAGCTCGTGCGTGACGTTCGCGACGAACTCGGACTTGACCTTCGCCGCCTCCTCGGCCTCCTGCTGCACCTGCACGATCTTCTGCTCGAGGTAGACCTCGTTCGATACGTCTGTCATAAGGCAGATGTACTCCCTCTCCGCCAGCGCCGCGTGGAGATACCACATTTTCGCATAGAAGCAGGTGCGGTTCTTGCGGTAGACCATGACAGGCTTCTCCTGCGGCCCGAAGTCGAGGTCCGTGGCAAAGCCGTCCGCCGTCCTCTCGAAAGTCCCCGAGAACACCTCGCTGATGTGGAGGCCGCGCATCCCATCCGGGTAGTCGAGCACCCTGTTGGTCGCGGGGTTCGTGTGCGTGATTATCCCCTCGCCGTCGAAGGACACGCTCATCTCCTGCGTGTGCTGCTCATAAAAATTGAGGAACTGCTGATTCATTGGCATCTGCCGCATCTCCCTTGTCTGCATAGAATATCAAGCTAATTATATGATAACAGGGGACAAAAGTCAAACGGTGATGTATATGAAATACGCGGCGTAGCAGACAAGCATGATGATGCCCGCCCACCGCCGAAGCTCCTTGGTCTTGAAAACGCAGAGCCACAGGAGCAGGCCGCTTAAAAACACGAATACCGTATCTAGCGCGAACTCCTGTGCGAAGGCGACCGGCGTGATCAGCGCGGTCGTGCCGACGACGAATAATATGTTGAACACATTGCTGCCGACGATGTTGCCGATTGCGAGGTCCGCCTCGTTCTTCCTCGCCGCCGTGATCGAGGTCACGAGCTCCGGGAGCGAGGTCCCGAACGCCACGATCGTGAGCGCTATGAACCTCTCGCTCATCCCCAGCGCCGCCGCGATGGCCGACGCCGCGTCGACGAGGAAGTTGCTGCCGATGATGACGAGGGCGATCCCCCCGACGAGCATTATGAGCAGCAGCCACACCGGACGCACCTTTATCTCGTCTCCCTCCTCGCGGTTCCTCTTCGCCATGATGAAGAGGTACGCGAGGTATGCGATGAACAGCGCCCAGAGCACTATGCCCTCCCAGAAGACAATCCTGTTGCCGGTGAATCCAAACAAAAGGAGCACAAGCGTTATGAGGAGCATGTACGGGATCTCGTATCTCACCGTGGATCTCTTAACCGCCAGCGGAACGATGATCGAGGTGATCCCGAGGATGAGGAGCACGTTCATCAAATTGCTCCCGACGATGTTCCCGATCGTGATATCCGCATTCCCCTTGAGGGACGACGATATGCTGACCGCCGCCTCGGGCGCGCTCGTCCCCATCGCGACTATCGTAAGGCCTATGACGAGCTGCGGTATCTTAAATTTCGCCGCGATCCCCGCCGCGCCGTCCACGAACCAGTCCGCGCCCTTTATCAAAATCACGAAGCCGACCACCAGCAGTACAATCCAGAGTAAGATCATCATAAAATTCACCCGATAAGCATTCTTCCCTTTCCAAAATATAAGTTTATTAAATCTAAATTTAATTTTTTACATGACTGTCCTTACGGTCTTAGGTTTATAGCCTTCGCTCTCCAATGCCGAGAGTATCCTGTTCTTGTGCTCGGTGCCGAAGCACTCGAGCGTGATGCGAAGCTCCACGGCCGCGTTGCGGTTCGTCGTGACGAACTGGTTGTGCTCGAGCTTTATGACGTTGCCCTGCTCCGCCGCGAGCGTCTCGGAGATCTTCGCGAGCTCGCCCGGCTTGTCGGGGAGGAGCACCGACACCGTGAATATCCTGTCGCGGAAGATGAGCCCCTGCTGCACGACCGAGGACATCGTGATCACGTCCATGTTGCCGCCGCTTAGGATCGCGACGACGCGCTTGTCGCGGACGTTCAGGTGCTTGAGCGCCGCCACCGTGAGCAGTCCCGAGTTCTCGACTACCATCTTGTGGTTTTCGACCATGTCGAGGAAGCTTACGATGAGCTCGTCGTCGGTCACGGTGATGACGTCGTCCAAATTCTTCTGTATGAACGGGAAAATCTTCTCTCCCGGGGTCTTTACCGCGGTGCCGTCCGCGATCGTGTTCACGTCGGGGAGCGTCGTGACCTTCCCCGCCTCAAGGGAGGCCTTCATGCAGGCCGCGCCCGCGGGCTCAACGCCTATCACCTGGATCTTTGGATTCAATAATTTCGCGAGCGTCGAGACTCCCGCCGCGAGCCCGCCGCCGCCGATCGGCACGAGGATGTATTCGACGAGCGGGAGGTCCTGGAAGATCTCCATCGCGATCGTCCCCTGCCCCGTCGCCACCGCGAGGTCGTCAAACGGGTGGATGAAGGTGTACCCCTCCTTCTCGGCAAGCTCGAGCGCGTGGGCGCATGACTCGTCGTAGACGTCGCCGTAGAGCACGACGTCCGCGCCGTAGCCCTTCGTGCGGTTCACCTTTATGAGCGGGGTCGTCGTCGGCATGACTATCGTCGCGCGGCAACCGTAGCTCTTCGCCGCGTAGGCGACGCCCTGCGCGTGGTTCCCGGCGGAGGCGGTGATGAGCCCCCGTCCCCTCTCCTCATCGGAAAGCGTGCTCGTCTTGTAATATGCGCCGCGCACCTTGTAGGCCCCGGTCAGCTGCATGTTCTCAGGCTTAAGGTACACCTGGTTTTTCGTTTGCTCGCTCAAGAAGTCGCTGTAGACGAGCTTCGTCTCGAGCGTCACCTCCTTGACCTTCTTGCTGGCCTCCTCAAACTTGTCTAGAGTAAGCATGGATTATGCCTCCTTGTCATTATTTTCATCCGAATTCCTCTCGAAGAGGGCCTCGACGAACTCATCCGGGTCGAACTTCTGCAAATCGTCTATCGTCTCGCCGACCCCGATGTACTTGACCGGGACGCCGAGCTCCGACTGGATCGCGACCGCGATGCCGCCCTTGGCAGTCCCGTCCATCTTTGTCAGCACTATCCCGGAAATGTTGGCCACCTCCG
>JAJQIQ010000034.1 GCA_021199135.1 Clostridiales bacterium
CAGAAGGGGAGACGGAAGAGACAGCGACGACATCGAACAAGACCAAATTGAGAGGGGAAGCTTACGAGGCGACCGAGGAGGGTCAGCTCGCCCTTTACCTCGAGCAGCTCGAGGAGGCGGCGAAGGCGGTGGCGACGGCGCAGGGATGCGGGCAGAGCGACGAGCTCAAGGCCATGCGCATCGCCAGAAACATCATGGCGGGCAAGCAGGTCCCGGCGCAGGACGAGAGCTTCCTCATCACCTATAGCTTCAAGCTCTACATGGCGGCGAAAAACATCGGGAGCCTCAAGGAGAACACCGGCAAGGCGAAGAGCGTCCTAAACGGGACGGAGAACCCCGGGCCGGACACTGCGGCGAAATTGGCAGGCTCGTCAGGCCGGGGCGGTTCGGGAAACAGCATCTCCGCGGAAACTTTGGACGGCGCGGCGGACAGGGGCGAGAGTTTATTTTCGACGGAATTTAAGAGCGGGATGAGCGACAGCGGCAGCATAGCGTGGAACGCCAAGGACAACCTGCCGGGCACGGTTTCGGGGACGCTGTTCTCGCGGATGTCGACGAACACGACGACGAAAAAGCACAAAAAGCTCAACTACAGCTTCAAGCAGATCTCCGCGATGATAACGAATGCGAAGACCTCGGCGGGCGCGAGGCAGGTGCTCTCGCAGGCGAGGGCGAAGACCACGCAGCTGCGCCGGCAGTTAAAGAGCGGCAACTACGACGACGAGGAAGTCGAGATGGCAATCACGCATGCGGAGGCCATGGAGCGCGTCGCGAAGAAAAAGATGGAAAACCTCGAGGAGGAGGAGCGCGCGAGCCGCCAGCTCGGAGTAAACGGCTCTGGCATTGACTGGGAGGAGGTCGACGACAGGCAGGACGAGCAGGCTCAGGCACTCGAGGATGCATTGGCCGAAAGTGGCTACTCTGGACAGGATGAAAATCTTGACGATACAGACATCTCGGGCGACGAGAGCCTTGAGGAGATATTTACGGAGGCGGTCGCAAACGGGACTGACGCAGGTATGGACGAGCTCTCAGAGATAATGTCGGAGAGCATGATTGACCTCCTCGACGAATTCTCCGAGGAGATGGAGGACGTGCTCGACGAGACCGAGGAGCTGTCGGACCTGACTGATGAGCTCGGGGGCGTCAGCGTCGAGAGAACCACAGACCCGGAGGACCTGAAACGGCTCAAGCAGAAGCACCGCAGCGAGGAGCAGCGCAAGATCGCGGAGGCGGACTCGAAGTATCTCAAGGAGTTTTTCGAGAAGCTGCAGAAGGAGCGTAGCTCGGCGGCAAAGAGCGCAGTCCAGCTGGCGCGCTCGGTCGGGGGAGGCACGTCGATCACGGCGGCGGTTGCGTCCACATCGTCAGCGGCGTCAGTCACGGCGGCGTCTGCGTCGTCCGGCACATCGACTGCGGCGATCTCGGAGACAATGGTCGCGGCGGACGCGGGGCTCGATGCGGTCGATAGTGTGTCCGTGGACGAGGCTGTGGCGACGGTTGCAGAAGGATAAAAATACGATCAGTTGCAATTTATGTGCAAATGTGGTATCATTGGAGCCAAAATTATTTGGCTCCAATACTTTGTGTGAAATTATTGAAAGGGACTTGTCATGAACTTAAAGGGACGCAGTTTTTTAAAGCTAATCGATTTTACGCCGGAGGAGATCATGGGGCTAATTGATCTTTCGGCGGAGCTCAAGGAGAAAAAGAAAAAAGGCATCAGGCACGATATCTTGGCCGGGAAAAACATCGCGCTCATCTTCGAGAAGACCAGCACGCGGACGCGCTGCTCGTTCGAGGTGGCGGCGCACGACCTCGGGATGCACGTCACCTACCTCGACCCGTCGGGCTCGCAGATCGGCAAGAAGGAGAGCATTGCGGACACGGCGCGGGTGCTCGGGAGGATGTTTGACGGAATTGAGTACCGCGGCTACGGGCAGGAGATCGTCGAGGAGCTCGCGAAGTACGCTGGCGTGCCGGTATGGAACGGGCTTACGAACGAGTTTCACCCGACGCAGATGATCGCGGACATGCTGACCGTGCTCGAGCACGTTGGGCACTTGCAGGGTGTGAAATTCGTCTACATGGGCGATGCCCGCTACAACATGGGAAATTCGCTGATGGTCGTCTGCGCGAAGCTGGGGCTGGATTTCGTCGCGTGCACGAGCACGAAATATTTTCCGAATCAAAAGCTCGTGGACTACTGCACGGACCTCGCGAAGCAGACCGGCGCATCCGTGACGCTTACCGACAATGTCGCAGAGGCGACAAAGGACGCGGACGTGATCTACACCGACGTGTGGGTTTCGATGGGCGAGCCCGACGAGGCCTGGGCGGAGCGAATCGCAGATTTGTCGCCGTACCAGGTGAACGCGGCCGCGTTTGAAAACGCGAAGGATTCCGCGATATTCATGCACTGCCTTCCGGCGTTTCATGATCTTGGGACCACGATCGGGCGGCAGGTGTATGAGAAGTTCGGGCTTTCGGAGCTCGAGGTGACGGACGAGGTGTTTGAGGGGCCGCGCTCGGTCGTATTCGACGAGGCTGAGAACCGGATGCACTCGATAAAGGCAATCATGCAGGCGACGCTTGCGGATTAGGGCATGGCGATGAAGAGAGAGATACTTCAGATACTCCGAGACTCGGACGGCGGCTACGTCTCTGGACAGGAGCTCTGCAATAAATTTGGGGTCTCGCGGACGGCGGTCTGGAAGGCGATTGGCCAGCTCAAGGACGCGGGATATGAGATCGAGGCGGTGCAAAACCGCGGCTACCGGCTCATGGGCGCGCCGGACGTCATCGACGCGGCAGAGATTTACAGCCTGCTGAAGACCGAGTGGGCGGGATGCGAGATCGACTATCACGAGAGCGTCGAGTCGACCAACACCCGCGCGAAGGAGCTCGCCGAGGACGGGAGGCCGGAGGGGACTCTGGTCGTCTCTAATCAGCAGACGGCGGGACGTGGGCGGCGCGGACGCGGCTGGGAATCCCCGGCAGGCGACGGGATTTTCATGACGCTTCTCATAAAGCCCAACATAAATCCCAACAACGCATCGATGATAACCTTGGTGGCGGCGCTTGCGGTGGCGCGGGCAATCTCGGAGGTGACGGGCGAGCAGGCGCAGATCAAGTGGCCGAACGACATCGTGATAAACGGCAAGAAAATCTGCGGGATCCTGACGGAGATGAGCGCCCAGTTCGACTACATCAGCCACATCGTGATCGGCATCGGGATAAACGTCCACAATGCGGGGTTTCCCGAGGAACTCTCCGAGATGGCGAGCTCGCTTTTCATCGAGTGCAAAAAGCATTTTCACCGCGCGGACATAATTGTCTCGACACTCAAATATTTTGAAAAATATTACGCGAATTTTTTGGAGACGGAGGACCTCTCGGGGCTCATGGAGGACTACAATGAAATCCTCGTAAACCGCGGAAACGGGGTCAAGGTGCTCGATGAGAGGGAGCCGTTCGAGGGCAAGGCGATGGGGATCACGAAGCGCGGCGAGCTCATCGTAGACACTTGGGAATCGCGCAGGCTGGTCTCCTCCGGCGAGGTCTCAGTGAGAGGAATATACGGCTATGTATGATGAGGAAATCACGCTCTGCGTCTCGAACGCGTACCAAAAAAAATATTATTTAAATGACGATTTCGAGGAATTGCCGCAGGGCGTTCAGGACGAGCTCAAGATAATGTGCGTGCTGTTCACCGAGGATGTCGGCGGAATCCTCCGATTATATTTTGACGAGGACGGCTGCCTGCGCTTTGAGACGAGCAGCAGCGAGGACGATTTTTTCTACGACGACATCGGCAGCGCACTGAAAATAAAAGAATATCAAAACGACAAGCGGGACCTTCTTACGGCGGTGGAGACTTACTACCGCATTTTCTTTTTGGGAGAAGGACTCGACGAGGAGGAATAAAAATAAATGATACTTACGATAGACGTCGGAAACACGAATATCACCTGCGGGGTTTTTGACCGGGAGGAGCTCTTGACGAGCTTTCGCATCACGACGAAAATGCCGCGCACGTCGGACGAGTACGGCATGATTTTGTGCAATTTATTGGAGCGCAACGACATAAGTGCGGACGGGATAAACGATGCGATAATCTGCTCGGTTGTCCCGAACGTCATGCACTCGCTCGAGGGCGGGCTCGCCAAATATTTCCACATCACCCCGATAATCGTGGAGGCGGGGATAAAGACCGGAATCCGCATCGCGACGCCGAACCCGCAGCAGATCGGCGCGGACAGGATTGCGGACGCGGTCGGCGCATACGAGATCTACGGCGGGCCGGTGCTGGTCATAGATTTCGGGACCGCGACGACCTACGACTACGTCGACGAGAACGGCACCTTCCTCGGAGGGATAACCGCGCCGGGAATACGGATCTCCGCCCGCGCGCTCTGGGAGGACGCGGCGAAACTGCCGGAGATCGAGATTAAAAAACCGGAAAACATCTTGGGGAAGGACACGACGACGAGCATGCAGTCAGGACTTGTGTACGGGCAGATCGGGCAGACCGAATACATCGTAAACCGCGTCCGCGAGGAGGTCGGGGAGAGCGGCATGAAAACCGTCGCGACCGGCGGCTTGGGAAGGATTATCGCAAACGAGACCGACGCGATAGACACATACGACCCGAACCTCACGCTCAAGGGAATTTACCTCGTGTACAAAAAACAGAACCGCAGGGCAAAGCGTTAAATGAATCCGATAAGGCAGATAAAAATTGGCGGCGTGACGCTTGCGAACAACCTGATACTCGCGCCGATGGCGGGGGTGTCGGACCTGTCTTTTCGGCTGTTGTGCAAGGAGCAGGGCGCGGGGCTTGTGTGCATGGAGATGGTGAGCGCGAAGGCCATCACCTACAAAAACAAAAACACCGACGAGCTGATGGAGACCGTCGAGGATGAGAGGCCGGTCTCGCTCCAGATTTTCGGCTCCGAGCCGGAGGTGATGGCGGAGGCGGTGCGCCGCATCGACAGCCGCCCATTCGATATTTTGGACATAAACATGGGCTGCCCGGTCCCGAAGATAGTAAACAACGGCGAGGGCTCGGCTCTCATGAAAGACCTCCCGCTCGCCGAAAAAATAATAAAATCGGTCGTGGGCGCGACCGAAAAGCCCGTCACGGTAAAAATCCGCAAAGGCTTCGACGAGGAACGCATAAACGCGGTCGAGCTCGCAAAGATTGCGGAGGGCGCGGGCGCGGCGGCCATCACCGTCCACGGGCGCACGCGGGAGCAGATGTATTCCGGCGCGGCGGACTGGAGGATCATAAGGCAGGTGAAGGAGGCGGTGAAAATTCCCGTCATCGGAAACGGCGACATCCGCACGCCGGAGGACGTGGAGCGGATGGCGAAGGAGACCGGCTGCGACGGCTTCATGATAGCGCGGGGGGCACAGGGAAACCCGTGGATTTTCGGGCAGATCCTCCATTTTTTTGAGACCGGCGAGCATTTAAAAAAGCCGGATTTTCCGGAGGTGGCGGCGATGATCCTGCGCCAGGCGAGGGACATGGAGGGGCGAAAGGGAGAGCATAGGGCGATCCGCGAGATCCGCAGGCATGCGGCCTGGTACACCGCCGGATATCCACATTCCGCGAGGCTCCGCGTGGCGATAAATGAGGCAAAAGACTACGGGGAGCTCGAGGATCTGCTGGGGAACTTTACCAGTCTTGACAAAGGATAAAAATTTGGCTATAATACGGTGTTATGTTTTAACAGACAATTTTGCAGGCAGACTGTGAATACCAATTACGGAACCGTCCGAAGTTTTCTTCGGATAAATTTTTAATCATCACGGATCAGTGAGGTGTGTGAGATGGACAAGAAAAACATTTTAACCTACGAGGGCTTGAAAAAGCTCGAGGACGAGCTCGAGGACCTGCGCGTCGTAAGGCGCAAGGAGGTCGCGCAGAAAATCAAGGAGGCGCGCGAGCAGGGCGACCTCTCCGAGAACGCGGAGTATGACGCGGCGAAGGACGAGCAGCGCGGCATCGAGGCGAGGATCGAGGAGATCGAGAAAATTTTAAAGAACGTCGAGGTCGTCGTCGAGGAGGAGGTCGACCTCAATAAGATTAGCATCGGCTGTAAGGTCAAGATTCTGGACTGCGAGTTCGACGAGGAGCTCGAGTACAAGATCGTCGGCTCGACGGAGGCAAATAGCCTCAAGGGGAAAATCAGCAACGAGTCTCCGGTGGGCCGCGAACTCATTGGCAAGGAGGTCGGCGACATCGTGACGGTCGAGACCGAGGCGGGCGAGCTTCAGTACAAGGTGCTCGAGATCCAGCGCTCGACAAACGACTGATAAGGAACATAGAAAAATCCAAGAATGTTTTGGATGAGGAAATGCGGCTGACTGACGAATTGAATTTCAGAAAGGCAAGATAAAATGGCGGAGCAGAACAACAACGCAAAAGGTGGGCAGCAGGATGTAAACCAGCTTCTTACGGTGCGCCGCGAGAAGCTTCAGGAACTGCAGGACGGCGGGAAGGACCCGTTTGTCATCACAAAATACGACGTGACGCACCACAGCACGGACATCACAGAAAATTACGACGCGCTCGAGGGGAAGGACGTCTCGATCGCGGGGCGCATGATGTTCAAGCGCGTCATGGGCAAGGCCTCGTTCTGCAACATCCAGGACTTGAGGGGCAGCATCCAGGTCTATGTGACGAGGGACGACCTGGGCGAGGAGGCGTACCGCGATTTCAAGCGCGACGACGTCGGGGACATCCTCGGAATCAAGGGCTTTGTTTTCAAGACACAGACCGGCGAGATCACGGTTCACGCGAAGTCCGTCACGATGCTCTCGAAGAGCCTACAGATCCTCCCCGAAAAATACCACGGCCTGATCGACACGGACATGCGATACCGCCAGCGCTATGTTGATCTCATCATGAACCCGGAAGTCAAGGAGACCTTCATAAAGCGTTCAAAAATCATCCGCGAAATCAGAAGTTTTTTGGACGAGAGGGGTTTCATGGAGGTCGAGACGCCGATGCTCGTCAGCAACGCGGGAGGCGCGGCGGCGCGGCCTTTCGAGACGCACTACAACGCGCTTGACGAGGACGTAAAGCTCCGCATCTCGCTTGAATTATATTTAAAGAGGCTGATAGTCGGCGGGCTCGAGAGAGTATACGAGATCGGCAGGGTCTTCCGCAACGAGGGAGTCGACACGCGCCACAACCCGGAGTTCACGCTGATGGAGCTCTACCAAGCGTACACGGACTACGAGGGCATGATGGAGCTGACGGAGAGCATGTTCCGCCATCTCGCGGAGACGGTCTGCGGCAGCACGAAAATCACATATAACGGAATCGAGATCGACCTCGGGAAGCCCTTCGAGAGGCTTACGATGAATGACGCGATAAAGAAATATGCGGGCGTGGATTTCGACGCGGTGCCAGATGACGACGCAGCGAAGGCGCTTGCGCGGGAGCACCACATCGAGTACGAGGAGCGGCACAAGCGCGGCGACATAATAAATCTTTTCTTCGAGGAATACTGCGAGAAAGAGCTGATTCAGCCGACGTTTATCATGGATCACCCGATTGAGATCTCGCCGCTTACGAAGAAGAAGCCGTCCGACCCGACGAAGGTCGAGCGCTTCGAGCTTTTTATTAATACTTGGGAGATGTGCAACGCCTACTCCGAGCTCAACGACCCGATCGATCAGCGCGAGCGCTTCGCGGCGCAGGATGCGGCTTTCGCGGCGGGTGACGAGGAGGCCAACCACACTGACGAGGACTTTTTGAACGCCCTCGAGATCGGCATGCCCCCGACCGGAGGCATCGGCTACGGCATCGACCGCCTCGTCATGCTCCTCACTGACTCCGCCGCCATCCGCGACGTCATCTTCTTCCCGACGATGCGGAGCCTGGAACAGTGAAATAATAGGTGAATTTTATGAAAACATTTACCATAGGGAAAAAAGAGATATCGGTCTACCCGGCGAAAGAGGCGGGCAGGCCGGTTATATATTTAAACAGCTTTGCGAGCGAGGCGGGAAAGATACTGGGGGTGCTGGAGAAGATGGGGCATCCTGACTTTACGCTTGTCGCCATCTGCAAGCTCGAGTGGGATCACGACATGGCGCCGTGGGATATCCCACCGATTTCCAAGCTCGACACGCCCTGCACCGGGGGCGCGGACGATTACCTCAAATTATTGACGGAAAAAATAATGCCGGAGGCGGAGAAAAACATCGACGGGGAGCCCGCGTGGAGGGGAATCGCAGGGTATTCGCTGGCGGGCCTTTTTGCAATCTATTCCATCTACAGGACGGATATTTTTTCGCGGGCAGCGAGCATGTCGGGCTCGCTCTGGTTTCCGAAAATTAAGGAATTCATATTTGAAAATGAGCCGATGAAAATGCCGGAGCGCATATATTTTTCGCTCGGCGACAAGGAGTGCAAGACGCGCAACAAGTACCTCAAGGTCGTGCAGAAAAATACAGAGGAGATTGAAAATTTTTATTCAGAAAAAGGGATTAATACCGTGTTTAAATTAAATCCGGGGAATCACTATGTGAACGCGGCGGAGCGGTCTGCCGCGGGGCTTTTGTGGATATTGGAGGAATGATGGACACTGTATATTCACTTTTTGAAAATGTCGCAAAGAATCACAGGGACGAGACGGCGATAATTGAAAACAGCAGGACGATGACGTTTGGCGAGCTCTTGGACTTGGTCGATGGAATCGCGGAGGGTTTTCCGAAAGGAACCTGCAATGTCGGGATCGTGATGCGGCACCGCGCGGAGATGATTGCCGTGATTCTTGCGGCATTAAAGCGCGGGGCGGCATATATCCCGGCGGAGCCGGACTTCCCGACGGGACGCATCCACGACATGATGAGCGAGGCTCAGGTGGACTTTGTGCTGACAGACAGGGCTTATGCGCACAAGCTGAAGGGCTTTGACGTGAAGCTCGCGGAGTGCGGGGCGTGTGAAAAGATCAGCATCTCAAATTCGCCTGATGACGCAGGAATGGCTAAGCCCGAGGATCCTGCGTATGTCCTGTACACGTCGGGGACAACGGGGCGGCCGAAGGGGGTCTGCGTCTCAAATAGCAACGTCTGCCATTATGTCAGGGCTTTTTATGACGAGTTTCACCCAGGGCCGGGCGACATAATGCTTCAGTATTCGGTGTGCTCGTTTGACATTTTCGTGGAGGAAGTTTTTACAAGCCTCCTAAACGGTGCGGCGCTCGCGATTCCCTCGGACGACGACATGACAGGCATCCGCCCGCTCATGAATTTCATCGAGCGGCACGGAGTCACGATGGTAAGCGGATTCCCGTATCTTCTGGCGGAGATGAACCACCTGCCGCAGATCCCGAAAACCTTGAGGCTCCTCATAAGCGGGGGCGACGTGCTCCGGGGAGTCTACGTCGACAGGCTCATAAAACAGGCGGAGGTCTACAACACCTACGGACCGTCCGAGACGACGGTATGCGCCTCATATTACCGGTGCGACGGAAATGTCCTCGAGGACGGGACATATCCGATAGGTCATCCGGTAAAGGACGCAAAGATCGTCATCCTAGGCAAAAACGGAAACGAGGTTCCCATCGGGGAGACGGGCGAGATCTGCATCACCGGGGGAGGCGTGTCGCTAGGGTATATCGGAGACCACGACGAGGAAAATCGGGCGTTTGAGCGGCTCGCGGACGGGAGCTCGATGTACCACAGCGGCGATCTCGGGTACATCCTGCCGGACGG
>JAJQIQ010000180.1 GCA_021199135.1 Clostridiales bacterium
CGAGGAGCACATGGCCGCCCGCCGCCAGCGCCGCCAAAAGCAGGTCCAGCACGTCATCCTTCCCCATTATCACCCTTGAGACATTTTCCTTTATTTTCTTGAGCACATCAGACATCACAGGCTCCTCCTAATTTTTTAAAATTATTTTTTATTGTCCAAGCAAATCCGAGAGTTTTTTGTTGTAGAAAAAATCACGCTCCATTGCCGCATACTCCTTCCACATCGGAAGCGTCGCGCATATCTCCTCGCGCGGGCAGGCCTCTGCCCCGTCCTGCAGGCAGGCGACCGGGGCGAGAGTCCCCTCCATGAATTCGAGGATTTCGCCAACCGTATACTCTCCTATCTCACGGCGGAGCTTGTAGCCGCCGCCCTTGCCACTTGCGGCGGTGAGGAATTTTCCCCGCACGAGCTCCTTCGTGATCGTCTCGAGATATTTCTTTGAGATTCCCTGCCGCTGCGCGATGTCCTTCAGCGGAATGTGCTCGTCGCTGTCCTGCTGCGCGATGTCGATCATGACGCGCAGCGCATATCTCCCCTTTGTCGAAATCATAATCCTCGCCCTCCGTTCTGTTTTGCCTATTATACTACAGGGTGAATGTATTTATCAAGGACAATCAAAAATTTTTTAATTTACCTATTGACGTGGTAGGCAAATAGTGCTATCATATTTCTATTGAATTTAAGAAAGGAGACCTAAAAGTATGAGCGATTACAAGTTTGAAACCCTGCAGCTCCACGTCGGACAGGAGGCGGCGGACCCGGCCAGCGACGCGCGGGCGGTTCCGATTTACCAGACCACGTCCTATGTGTTCCACAACTCGGCGCACGCGGCGGCGCGCTTCGGGCTCGCCGACGCCGGGAACATCTACGGGCGGCTTACGAACAGCACGCAGGACGTCCTCGAGAAGAGGCTTGCTGCGCTCGAGGGTGGCGTCGCGGCGCTCGCCCTCTCATCTGGCGCAGCGGCGATCACCTACACGATACAGGCCCTCGCGACCGCAGGCGAGCACATCGTCGCGCAGAAGACGATCTACGGCGGCTCGTACAACCTCCTCGCCCACACGCTCCCGCAGTACGGGATCACGACCACGTTCGTCGACGCGCACAACCTGAGCGAGCTCGAGGGCGCGATCCAGCACAACACGAAGGCGATCTACCTCGAGACGCTCGGGAACCCGAACAGCGACATCCCCGACATCGACGCGATCGTGGAAATCGCCCACAAGCACGGGCTCCCCGTCGTGATCGACAACACCTTCGCGACGCCCTACCTCCTGCGCCCGATCGAGCACGGCGCGGACATCGTCGTCCACTCCGCGACGAAATTCATCGGCGGCCACGGGACGACGCTCGGCGGCATCATTGTAGACTCTGGCAATTTCGACTGGAAGGCAAGCGGACGCTACCCCGCGATATCCGAGCCAAACCCGAGCTACCACGGCGTATCGTTCACCGACGCCGCAGGCCCGGCCGCGTTCGTGACCTACATCCGCGCAATCCTGCTCCGCGACACCGGCGCTACGATCTCGCCGTTTAACGCGTTCCTCCTCCTCCAGGGAGTCGAGACGCTCTCACTGCGGCTCGAGAGGCACGTCGAGAACACGAAAAAAGTGGTCGAATATCTCTCCAAGCATCCGCTTGTGGAGCATGTGAACCACCCGTCGCTCCCGGGTCACCCAGACCATGCGCTCTACGAGAAGTATTTCCCGAACGGCGGCGCGAGCATTTTTACCTTTGAGATAAAAGGCGGCCAGGAGGAGGCGTGGAAATTCATCGACAATCTGGGGATTTTCTCGCTTCTGGCCAACGTCGCCGACGTGAAGAGCCTCGTCATCCACCCCGCGACGACCACGCACTCGCAGCTGTCGCCGGAGGAGCTTTTGGACCAAGGCATACGCCCAAACACGATAAGGCTCTCCATCGGGACCGAGCACATCGACGACATAATCGCCGACCTTGAAAATGGCTTCGCCGCTGTCAAGGGATGAGTGATAAAGGGGACAAAAGCAACGCAATGTGAGCTTGCTCACAATTGCGGGGGCGCAAGCGGAGAAATCCGTATTATCATTTAATATTTGGAGGAAAATCAAATGTCAAAAATCAATGAGAGCATACTGGAACTCATCGGGGGGACGCCGCTGCTGAAATTAAGCCGCTACGCTAGTGAGGCGGGAATCGACGGCGTGACCATCCTCGCAAAGCTCGAATATTTTAACCCGGCGGGTTCCGTCAAGGACCGCATCGCGCTCGCGATGATAGAGGATGCCGAGAAGAGCGGCAAACTAAAGCCCGGGGCTACGATAATCGAGCCCACCAGCGGCAACACCGGGATAGGGCTTGCCGCGGTCGCGGCGGCGAAGGGCTACCGCGCAATCCTCACCCTCCCCGAGACCATGAGCGTCGAGCGCAGAAATTTGCTCAAGGCCTACGGCGCGGAGCTCGTGCTCACTGACGGCTCGAAGGGCATGAAGGGCGCGATTGCAAGGGCAGACGAGCTCGAAAAGGAAATCGACGGGGCCGTCATCCTGGGGCAGTTCGTAAATCCGGCGAACCCCGCCGTGCACAAGGCCACGACGGGCCCGGAAATCTGGGAGCAGACCGACGGCAAGGTGGACATCCTCGTCGCGGGCGTCGGGACCGGCGGGACCGTCACCGGCGTCGGCGAGTACCTGAAAGAGAAAAAACCGGACGTGAAGGTTGTCGCGGTGGAGCCGGCTGAGAGCCCCGTCCTCTCCGAGGGCAAGGCGGGCTCGCACAAGATACAGGGGATCGGCGCAGGGTTCGTGCCCGACGTGCTCGATGTGAAAATCTACGACGAGGTCATCCCGATAAAGGGCGACGACGCGTTCGTCGAGGGCAAGAGGCTTGCGCGCTCCGAAGGGTTCCTCGCGGGGATCTCGTCCGGCGCGGCGCTCAAGGCCGCAGTGATACTCGCTAGCAGGCCTGAGAACAAGGGCAAGACGATAGTCGTGGTCCTCCCGGATTCCGGCGACCGCTACCTCTCCACCCCGCTGTTTTCCGATT
>JAJQIQ010000038.1 GCA_021199135.1 Clostridiales bacterium
ATTGGCGTCGGTGGTGCCGGAAACAACGCTGTAAACCGCATGATTGACGAGAATATAGGCGGGGTTGAGTTCATCGGAGTAAACACGGACAAGCAGGCACTGCAGCTGTGCAAGGCACCGCAGCTCATACAGATCGGCGAGAAGCTGACGAAGGGCCTCGGCGCCGGGGCGCAGCCGGAGATCGGCCAGAAGGCGGCAGAGGAGAGCTCGGAGGAGATCGCATCCGCCGTAAAGGGCGCAGACATGGTCTTCGTCACCTGCGGGATGGGCGGCGGCACAGGGACCGGAGCAGCCCCCATAGTCGCGAACATCGCCAAGGAGCAAGGGATACTTACGGTCGGCGTCGTGACGAAGCCTTTCAAGTTCGAGGCGAAGAAGCGCATGATAAACGCGGTCGCGGGGATCGATAAGCTGAAGGAAAACGTCGACACCCTGATCGTCATCCCGAACGACAAATTGCTCGAGATAGTCGACCGCCGCACGTCGATGCCCGACGCGCTCAAGAAGGCCGACGAGGTGCTCCAGCAGGCGGTGCAGGGGATCACGGACCTCATCAATCTCCCTGCCCTCATAAATTTGGATTTCGCGGACGTGCAGACCGTCATGAAGGACAAGGGCATGGCGCACATCGGCATCGGCAATGCGAAGGGCGACGAGAAGGCCATAGAGGCGGTCAAGCTCGCGGTCGCATCCCCGCTTCTCGAGACGACGATAAACGGCGCGACGCACGTCATCATAAACATATCCGGGGACATCTCCCTGATGGACGCGAACGACGCGGCGAGCTACGTGCAGGACCTAGCAGGCGATGACGCAAACATCATCTTCGGCGCGAAGTACGACGAGACGATGACCGACGAGGCGACGATCACGGTCATCGCGACGGGCCTTGAGGGACCGAAGCAGTCCATGCCGACTCCTGGCGTAAGCCAGAGGATGGTATACCCGCAGCCGGGGGCAGGTCCTCGCCCGGCGGCTTCATCCATACCGCGCCCCGCGACGACGGCATACTCCACGGTGACGCAGCGTCCGGTTGCGCCTACGCAGCAGGCCGCACCGCAGCAGACGTTTACAGCTACGCCGACCCCGTCATCATCTTCGATGGGCATCCAGCGCCCGAAGCAGCCTGAGAGCACGGTAAAGCCGGTGGAGATAAACATCCCGGACTTCCTGAAAAACAAGCACTGATTGAAATTTATGGCAGCCTTTTCCGCACTGTCTGTCTGATGGGGCGGGAAGGCTGTTTTTTTGCGCAGAATCACAATGCTTATGTTTGAAAAACCGTGTGGGGTGTGTTATCATAGGACTTATAGCATGGGCGCAGGAAGGGAGCGTGGCATATATGGAAGATAAGGATGCAAAGAAAACCGCGGCCGAGGATGAGAAGAAAAAGGAGTCGGGAGCCCCGTCGTCGGACGAGTGGGCGACCGAGGCCTTGGCCGACATGAGCGACTTCATCGAGTCGCAGGGAATTTATATCAGGCAATAGGAATGATATAGGGGACAAAAGCAACGCAATGCGAGCTTGCTCGCAATTGCGGGGATTTGGGACCCTAACAAACATGAGCAAGTAGCCATTTTTCGTAGAAAAATGAGCGGATTGCGAATGGTTGGAGGATTTCGAGAGTGCGTAGCACGGAGAAATCCGTGGTATCATTGCAATAGATGCCACCGAGTGTTCGTGACCATCCACTCGTTAAACAAAACTACGGGAGAACTTAATATGAGAAACAGGAACGTGACATTCATCGTGAGGGCGGCCGCGATCGCGGCGCTCTATGTGGTGCTGACCGTCTTCATCGCGGCGTTTCAGCTCGCGAGCGGCAGCATCCAGGTCCGGATCTCGGAGGCGCTGTGCATCCTGCCGTATTTCACGTCGGCGGCGATCCCGGGGCTGTGGATAGGGTGTTTCCTTGCAAACCTAATCACCGGCGCGACGGTCTTTGACGTGATATTTGGGAGCCTTGCGACTCTGATTGGAGCGGTGGGGACATACCTCTTGCGGAAGAGAAAAGTGCTCTGCACCATCCCGCCCGTGCTCTCGAATGCGGTGATTGTCCCGCTGATACTGATCTATGCGTATAAAATCCCCGCCGTGATGGTGTCTGGGGTGAATGTGACATTCGCGTTCAACTTCGTCACGGTCGGCATCGGCGAGGTAGTGTCCGTGTGCGTCCTCGGAGGGATATTGCTGAGGGTGCTGGAGAAGTACAGGAATTTCCTTTTTAAGGATTGAGGCAAATATTAAATTTTAATTTAATTTTTCGACAAGCCGTCGGGCGAGAAAATCGGCAATTACTCAGGCCTTACGATACTTGAATCTTGAACAAAAGTTATACCTTGATTTAATAAATATCAGACATGGAGGACGGTAAAATGAGAGAGTACGCCACTCAGATGGAGGCGGCAAAAAAGAAAATAGTGACGCCGGAGCTCGAGCGCGTCGCGTTAAAGGAGGGCATGACGGTCGAGGAGCTCTTGCCGCTCGTCGCCTCCGGCAAGGTCACGATATGTGCAAATAAGAAGCATGCCTGCCTGGACCCGTCGGGGGTCGGCTCGATGCTGAGGACAAAGATAAACGTCAACCTCGGGGTCTCCCGCGACTGCAAGGACTATGCCGTCGAGATGCAAAAAGTTCAGGCGGCAATCGACATGGGCGCGGACGCGATCATGGACCTCTCCTCGCACGGCGACACGACGGAGTTTCGCAGGAAGCTCACATCGGAGTGCCCGGCGATGATAGGGACGGTACCGGTCTACGACTCGGTGATCCACTACCAGCGCGACCTCGACACATTGACGGCGAAGGACTTCATCGACGTGGTGCGGCTCCACGCCCAGGACGGCGTCGATTTCGTGACGCTCCACTGCGGGATCACGAGAAAGACGATCGAGCAGATAAAAGAAAACGGGCGCAAGATGAACATCGTCTCGCGCGGGGGCTCGCTCGTTTTTGCGTGGATGTCGATGACCGGGGAGGAGAACCCGTTCTACGAATATTTCGACGAGAT
>JAJQIQ010000143.1 GCA_021199135.1 Clostridiales bacterium
GGTTATGATAGACGGACGGAGGAGACCGTCATGACGCTGAGAGAGATTGGCATAGGAAAATCCGCAAAAATTTCTGCCGTCGGGGGAGAGGGAGCGCTGAGGCAGCATTTCCTCGACATGGGGCTCATCCCCGGGGCGGAGGTCACGGTCGTAAAGCTCGCTCCGATGGGCGACCCGATGGAGCTTCGGATTCACAGCTACGAGCTCACGATCCGCATGGCGGACGCGGAAAACATCACGGTAAATGAGATCGAAAACATTGGCGAGGCCGTTTCTTTACGGCTTGAAAAGGACGTGGCGCACCCGGGCCTCGGCGAGGGCGGGCGGTACCACAGCAAGGCCGACGAGCACCCGCTCCCCGAGGGGACGACGATGGTATTCGCCCTCGCGGGCAACCAGAACAGCGGCAAGACGACGCTTTTCAACCAGCTGACTGGCTCGAGCCAGCACGTCGGCAACTTCCCCGGCGTCACCGTCGACCGCAAGGACGGGATGATCCGCGGGCACAAGGACACGGTGGTCACCGACCTGCCGGGAATTTATTCGATGTCGCCGTACTCGAGCGAGGAAATCGTCACGAGAAATTTCGTCCTGAACGAGCACCCGCACGGCATAATAAACATCGTTGACGCGACGAACATCGAGCGCAATCTTTACCTCACGATGCAGCTGATGGAGCTCGATGTCCCGATGGTGCTCGCGCTCAACATGATGGACGAGGTGCGCGAGGGCGGCGGCACGATACTGATAAACGAGATGGAGGACATGCTCGGCATCCCCGTCGTCCCGATCTCGGCGGCGAAGAACGAGGGCATAGACGAGCTCGTACACCATCTTCTTCATGTCGCAAAATATCAGGAGCGGCCCGGAAGGAAGGATTTCTGCGATAAAAATGAAAACGGCGGCGCCGTACACCGCGCGCTTCACGGGATAATGTACCTCATCGAGGACCACGCGCAGGCGGCGGGGATACCGGTGCGCTTCGCCGCGACCAAGGTCGCCGAGGGCGACAATCTGATCCTCGAGCAGCTCGGCCTCGACGAGAACGAAAAGGAAATGATCGAGCACATCCTTATCCAGATGGAGGACGAGCGCGGGCTTGACCGCGCGGCGGCGATCGCGGACATGAGATTTTCGTTCATCCAGAAGCTCTGCGACCAGACCGTCACTAGGCCGCAGGAGAGCAGGGGCAGGAGGCGCAGCGAAAAGCTCGACCGGGTTTTCACCGGGAAATACACCGCGATCCCGTGCTTTATCATAATAATGGTGGCGGTGTTCTTTTTGACGTTCAATGTCATCGGACTGTTCCTCCAGGATCTCCTCGACATGGGTATAAGTGCGCTCTCGGACCTCGCCGCTGCGGCGATGGAGGCGGGGAATGTAAACCCGGTTCTCATGAGCCTCGTCACCGACGGGATTTTCGAGGGCGTCGGCAGCGTCTTAAGTTTCCTCCCGATAATAGTCTGCCTTTTCTTTTTCCTGTCACTTTTGGAGGACAGCGGATACATCGCCCGCGTGGCGTTTTTCATGGATAAATTGCTCAGAAAAATTGGACTTTCAGGCAGGAGCATAGTGCCGATGCTCATCGGCTTCGGCTGCACGGTCCCTGCGGTCATGGCGACGCGGACGCTCCCCAGCGAGCGCGACAGGAAGATGACGATACTGCTCACGCCGTTCATGAGCTGCACGGCGAAATTGCCGATATATATGTTTTTTGCGGCGATATTTTTCCCGAAATGGTCGGGACTCGTCGTGGCGGGGTTATATTTCCTCGGAATCGTGGTAGGAATTTTGGCTGCGTTTTTCATGAAGGGGACAATGTTTCGCGGCGAGGCGGTCCCGTTCGTGATGGAGCTTCCGAATTATCGGCTTCCGTCTCCGAAAAACATTGCGCAGCTGCTTTGGCAGAAGTCGAAGGACTTTTTGCAGAGGGCGTTCTCGATAATTTTAATTGCCACGATAGTGATATGGTTCTTGCAGACGTTCAGCCTGCGGCTTACGGTCGTGACCGACTCGCAGCAGAGCATCCTAGCGGCGGTCGCAGGGCTCGTCGCGCCGATATTTAAGCCGCTCGGGATGGGCGACTGGAGGATATGCACCTCACTCATCAGCGGCTTCATCGCAAAGGAGAGCGTCGTCTCGACGATGCAGATCCTCTTCGCGGGTAACGTCACCGCGATCCTCACTCCGCTCACCGCGACGTGCATGCTCGTCTTCAGCCTGCTCTACACCCCCTGCGTGGCGGCGATAACGTCCATACGCCGCGAGCTCGGCGGGAAGTGGGCGGTCTACGTCGTCGTGGAGCAGTGCGTCATCGCGTGGCTCGTCGCGCTCATCGTGCGGCTCATCGGCTTGCTGGCGGGGGTGGCGTGAGGATTCCGAGGGAGCTTATGCGGAGCGAGGGCATGAAAATTAACGAGGGGCTTGCAAGATGTAAAGAAAATGACAGAAAATGATGGACAATACACGCCAAGTATGTTATTATGTAAATAAACAGAGGTAGATTTGAGATTTGGCGTAGAATTTAGAGAGGGACGGTGTTTCAAATGGCACAGGCAATGGTAAATTTCAGGATGGACGAGGACTTGAAGAAAAATATGGAGCAGACCTGCAAAAAAATGGGAATCACGATGACGTCGGCATTTACGATATTTGCCACGAAGGTGACGCAGGAGCAGAGAATCCCGTTTGAGATTGTCGCAGATCCATTTTACAGCGAGGCAAATATTGCGAGGCTGAAAAAATCCATCGACGATGTGAACACAGGGCGCAGCAGGCTGACCGAGCACGAACTTATCGAGGTGGACTGATATGCACAAGGATTGGTCGGATGAGGCGTGGGAAGATTATCTCTACTGGCAGGGGCAGGATAAAAAGACACTGCGGAAAATTAACAGGCTCTTAAGAGACATAGACAGAAACGGCTATAACTGCACTGGCAAGCCCGAAGCGCTTTCCGAAGATTTGGCGGGATTTTGGAGCGTGCGCATAGA
>JAJQIQ010000142.1 GCA_021199135.1 Clostridiales bacterium
ATGTCGTGAAGCTGCGCGGACGGCGCGACGACCTGGATGATCGCGTTGTACGCCGCGATTATCGTCTCCTTCGGCATGAAGTTGTAGTAGAACGGGTAGACGACGAAGTAGTTCGACGCCACGGAGAACACCGCCATCAGCGCCGCGCCGACAAGCGACGCCGCGACCGCCATCTTCTTGGTCTTTTTTAACCTGTACATAAGCCCCGCCGGGAGCACGAACATCACGCCGAGCACAAAGTTCGAAAGCTCGCCGACGCCCGCCGTCGACGTGACTGTGAGGTGGAGCAGGTTCTTTATCAGGCAGATGAGCACGCCGCAGGCCGGCCCCATCGCGAAGCTGCCGATGAGTGCGGGCAGTTCCGAGATGTCCATCTTGATGAACGCCGGCATGAACGGCACCGAAAATTCCAAAAACATCAGGATGAACGCGATCGCGGAGAGCATCGCCGTCACCGTGATGTAGCGGACGCTCGTGCGTCGCAGCGGACGTTCGCCCGCGCGGGCTTTCGCCTTCCCCGCCGCCACCGCCCTCGCCTCGGTGCGGCCTTCCTCATAATCTTTGTTTTTGCTTGATTTGTTGCCCATGGAAATCAGCCTCCTTTAAAAAAGTTTGATTTAAGGAGTTGAGGGAAAAGTAAACCCCGGCAGGAAACCTACCGGGGTAATTAGCATTCTCGGCGCACCAAGCGGCGCGTCTGTGAAGCTTCTTCTCTCATCCAGACTATACTGTCGGTACCGGAATCTCACCGGTTCGGCCGCGCGCCGCAAGATGCGGCGGGCAGTTCACGGACTATACCGTCGGTCGGGAATTTGCGCTGTGCGCATCACCCTGCCCCGAAGAACTCCTATTTACTTTATAGTCGCAATTATATGCGCATATTTTTCACCTGTCAATAGAAAGCAAAAATTTTTCCACAAAAAAGAGGCAGGATGCCACCGTCTCCGATGGATCCTGCCCCTTGATTTGATAAGATTTTCCGCTCTTTATTAGCCCTTGACGCCGCCCAGAGCAACACCGGCAACGATGTAGCGTGAAAGAAGGAGGTATACGACGATAAGCGGTATGACCGCAATCGCCAGTCCGACGTACACGATACCGTAGTCCACGCGGAACTGGTCGGACGTGAGCAACTGCACGAACATAGGCAGCGTCTTCTTCGTGTCCGACGTCAGCAGGACTGACGGAGTGAACAGGTTATTCCACTGTGCGATGAACTGGAATATCGCCTGCGTCGCAATCGCCGGTTTAAGTATCGGCAGTACAATCTGATTGAAGGTGCGGAACTCTCCCGCGCCGTCTATGCGGGCCGCCTCGATCATCTCAATGGAAAGCGTGCTCTCCATGTACTGCTTCATGAAGAATACGACCGTCGGGGCCGCGATGCACGGAATGATCAGCGGAATGTACGTGTCGACCAAGCCGAGCTTCAACATGAAGCGATAGAAACCGATGATGGAGACCTGGCTCGGAATCATCATGACCGCGAGGATGAACGTCCATGCGGCTTTCTTCAGCTTAAAGTCGTACACGTGAACTCCGTATGCCGTCAGCGATGAAAAGTAGACGGCGAGGGCCGTGCCCGGCACCGCTATGATGAGCGAGTTCAGCATCGCGCGCCACATGGTGATCTGCATGCCATTCTGCTTCGCCATGAGGTTCTTCCAGTTCTTTAGGAAGTTCGTGCCTGGAATGAGCGACACGCCTGACGAAATCTGCTGCGACGTGCGCGTCGCGTTCATGATCATCAGGACGAACGGCAGAAGGCTCATTATACAGAAGAGGATGCAGATGATGATCCTGAAAGTCTTCCTCCGCATGAGCGCCTTGGTATAATTGACCTGTACGCTATTGTCAGCCATTACCTAACGCCCCCCTTCATAGCCTGCCTGTAGGCCTTCCTCTTCTCGCGCTCGGCTTTCGCCTCGAGCCTTGCCTCCTTGTCACCCATGGTGTAGAAGAAGAGCAGGCTGATCACGAGCGTCACAAAGAACAGGAATACGCAGACCGCAGCGGCCTTCCCGATATCTCCGTTGTTGTAGAGCCTCATGATGTACATGGCCATTGTCGTCGTCTTGTCGTCCGGACCTCCGATGAGGCCAACCGTACCCGTATTGAACAGGGCCGGAATATCGTACAGCTGTACGCCGCCGATGGCGGATGTAACAAGCACATAGAGGAGGATTGGCTTCAGCAACGGAAGCGTGATTCTGAAGAACTGCTTGCCGCCGCTCGCCCCGTCGATGGCCGCCGCCTCATAGAGCGACGGGTCAATGCCGAGCACTCCGGAAATCAATAGTATGGTCGTATTGCCATACCACATCCAGAATAGGATGAACGATATCAGCCCTCGGCTCCCGGCGACGGAATTCATAAAGTCAAAATTCGAGCTCAGGATCCCCCAGTTCTTGAGGGTCATCGTGATCGGGCCGTACTGTGAGAACAGCGCCTTGAACAGGACTGACACGGAGGCCGCCGTGATGACGCTCGGAAGGTAGATGATGACCTTGTATATGCCGGTACCCCTGAGCTTTACGATGTTGTTCGTAAGCCAAGCCGCCAGAAGCAGCGACACAACAATCTGCGGGATGAAGTTGCCCACCCACATAATTATGGTGTTGCGCAAGTACTCAAGGACATATCCCCTTTCACCCTTCGTGATACCGAAGATATTCGCGAAATTCTGCAGGCCCGCAAAGCTCCTATACTCATCTCCGTTGCGCTTATAATAGTCGAACAGACTGTAGTAGAACGTGCTTATCAGCGGGTATATCTGGAAAATCGCGTACACAATGAAAAACGGCAGGATGAAGAAATAACCGTACTTGCCGTATTCGATTGTCGTCTTCTTTTTTTTGTTGTTATTTGCCATTTTCATACTCCATTACGCCGACGGAAGATAATCGGCGATTCAAAGCTTCTTTTATGTTTCCCGTTCTCTAAAAAATAAAATAAGACAGCCCCCTCAAAACAGGGGGCTGTCTT
>JAJQIQ010000039.1:0-6271 GCA_021199135.1 Clostridiales bacterium
CCCGCATCGACGAGCTCGGCGCGGAATGAGGGCTGCGCCCTGTCCCCCGCGAGGATCGCAGCCTTTGTCTCCTCCGCAGGCACGTCAAATTCTTTTTTCATGTAGTCTATGAGCTGGGTCTCCCTGTCGGCGTCGCTGTACCAGTGGAAGAGCGGCGCGTCGAACGGGATCCCCCATTTTTTCTCCGGGTTGTCAGAGTTCCTTATGACGATGGGGAAACCCTTGACGAGGCCGCACATCGACTCGCTGGTCTTCTCGGTGTTCTCCGACGGCACCGTCGTTATCGACGGCATGAAGATGTGGTCGACCTTCTGCCGGACGAGGTCGCGGATGTGCCCGTGCACGAGCTTCGCCGGGAAGCACTCCGTGTCTGAGGTGACGGCGGAGAGGCCGTTCTCGTAAAGCTTCCGGCTGCTCGGCGAGGAAATCTTGACGTTAAAGCCGAGGGCGAGGAAAAACGTGTGCCAGAAGGGCATCGTGTCCCAGAATGAGAGCACGCGCGGCAGCCCGATCGTGATGTATCTCTTTTTTTTGGGCTTCGGGGCAGGGTATTCCCTAAACAGCAGCTTCTCGCGGAGACGGTAGAGGTTTGGCGTGGCATCCTTCTCCTTCGTTTTCTGGCGAAGCTCTTCCTTTACTTTTTCATCGCCAGGGTCGCCTAAAATTTCGCCGCGCTCGCAGCGGTTGTTCGTGATCCACGAGCTGCCGTTTGAGAACGTGATTATCGTTCGCTTGCAGTGGTTTCCGCAGAACGGGCATGGCGAGTTCGCCTCCTGCGTGTATGAAAATTCTTCTAGGTTTTCGAGGCCGATGAATGTGCGTGCGTATGCGCGTTCCTTCGCGATCAGCGCCGCGCCGATTGCCCCCATCACGCCGGGGTAGGGCGCACGGGTCACGGGGCGGCCTATGTATTCCTCGAGGGCGCGCAGCACCGCGTCATTGCAGAAGGTGCCGCCCTGGACGACTATATGGTCGCCCAGGCTCTGCAAATTTGACATCCGTATGACTTTGGTGAAGACGTTCTGTATGATCGAGCGGCACAGACCCGCCATGATGTCGGAGGGGCTCTTGCCGTCGCGCTGCTCGGTGACGATGCTGCTGTTCATGAAGACCGTGCAGCGGCTTCCGAGAACCGCGGGGCTCTTCGACGAGAAAGCCCTCGTCGCGATCTGCTCGACAGGGATGTGGAGGGAGCGCGAGAAATTCTCGAGGAAGGAACCGCAGCCGGAGGAGCAGGCCTCGTTCACGAGGATGTTTGTGATGATGCCGTCGTCGAGCCATATCGCCTTCATGTCCTGCCCGCCGATGTCCAAAATAAAGCTCGCGTCGGGCACGTATTTGGTGGCGGCGCGGGCGTGCGCGACGGTCTCCACGACGTGGCACTCGGTCGAGAATGCGCGTGAGAACAATTGTTCTCCATAACCAGTCGCCGCCGCTCCAAGGATGTCGAGTTTTGCCCCGACCTGGCGGTACCGGTCGCGCAGCGCGATCAGCGCCTTCTTTGCCACAATGAGCGGTTCGCCGCCGTTGGGCGCGTAGAAAGAATCTATGAGGTTTTCGTCGTTGTCTATGAGCACGAATTTTGTGGTCGTGCTGCCCGAGTCGATCCCGAGCCATGCGGATACCTTCTCGCCCCTTTTTGGGGCGCGGTTTTTTTGATCCGGGAGCGCGTGCCGCGCCAGGAATTCATCCTGTTCCTCTTGGGATGAAAAGAGCGGCTTTGACAGCGCGTCGTCGATGGGGTGTTTTTTGGTGAGCCTTGAAAGTTTTTCGAGGAGCCCGTCGATCTCGACCGCGTTGCCGCGGCAGATTCCGTCCAGGGAGAGAACCGCCCCCTTTGCGATCATGAGCTCCGGATGCTCCGGGATTAATATTTCGTCGTCGGAGAGACCCAGCCGTTCCGCAAAAACGTGCACGAGCACGGGGTTGAACGTCAGCGGCCCGCCCTCGAATGCGATTGGAGGCGTGAAGTCGAGACCCTGCGCGAGTCCGCCTATCGTCTGCTTGGCGATCGCGTGGAAGGCGGAGAGGGCGAGGTCAGCTTTTGAGGTGCCCTGGTTTAGAAGCGGCTGGATGTCGGTCTTTGCGTAGACTCCGCAGCGGCCCGATATGTCGTAGACGCAACTTCCCTGCTCGGCGAGGGAATTGAAGTCCTCGACCGGGACGTTTAATATGGATGCGACCTCGTCTATGAATGCGCCGGTGCCGCCCGCGCAGCTCCCGTTCATCCTCATGTCCGCGACCTCGGATTTGCCGGTGGCCTCGTCCTGCCTGAAGAATATAAGCTTCGCGTCCTGCCCGCCGAGTTCGATCGCCGTGCCCACGTGGCCGTAGCGCTCCTTGAGTGAGAGTGAGTTTGCGACGACCTCCTGGATGAACGGGACTCCCATCGCCTCGGCGAGCGGTTTTGCCCCTGAACCGGTGAGCGCGAGGCGGAGCTTTGCACCGGGAAATTTTTCTTTTATCTCGGCAAGCTCGCGGCGGACGCTTGCGGCCTGCTTGGCGTGGTGCCGCCTGTAGCTTGAGTACAGGCAGTTTGGGTTTCCTTTTTCGTATGCGACAATTTTCGTGGTGGTGGAGCCGATGTCAATTCCGACTAAGAGTTCGTGGGTTTCCTGATTTATTTCTTCGCTTTCCTGCGGCATGTCTGACATTTAAATTTATTCCTCCGATATTAAAAAAAATATATTAAGATCTTTTGTCCCTTGGTATCATTACTCAACCGTGACCGACTTCGCAAGGTTGCGCGGCTGGTCGGGGTCGAGCCCCTTGCCGACCGAGGCGTAGTAGGCGATGATCTGCAGCACCGTGACCGCGGAGAACACCGCGAACCTGTCGTCGACCTTCGGGAGCGATATGTGCGTGTCGCAGATGGCGCGGTCGGTGATTTTTTCGTCCATGCTAAGCAGAATCACGTATGCGCCCCTGGCCTTGACCTCGCGGATGTTTGAGATGACCTTGCTGTAGACGTGACCCTGCGTCGCCAGCGCGATGACAGGCACTCCCTCGCTGATCAGGGCGATCGTGCCGTGCTTTAACTCCCCGGCGGCGTATGCTTCCGCGTGGATGTAAGAGATTTCCTTTAATTTGAGTGCGCCCTCCATCGAGAGCGTGTAGTCGAGCCCGCGCCCGATGAAGAAGGTGTTGTTGGCGTTTAACATTCTTTTCGTGAGCTGCTCGATTTTGTCCGACTGCGCGATGACCGCGGAGATGCTATCGCTCACGTTCTGGAGATTTTCCATGAATTTTTTCGCGTCGTCCTCGGAGATTTTTTTCTGCACGAGCGCGAGCTTGCAGGCGAGGAGGTAGAACGACGCCATCTGCACGCTGTAGGCCTTCGTGCTCGCCACGGCGATCTCAGGCCCGGCGTGGGTGTAGAGCACGTAGTCGCTCTCGCGGGCGATCGAGGAGCCCTTGACATTTACGATTGAGAGGGTTTTCTTCGTCTTTTTCTTTGCGAGCCGGAGCGCCTCGAGCGTGTCGATGGTCTCTCCTGACTGCGACACCGCGATGACTATGCTCTCGTCCGTGATGACGGGCGGCTCATAGCGGAATTCTGAGGCGATCGCGACCGTGACCGGGACCTCCAGCATCTCCTGTATCAAACTTTTTCCAACCATCCCGGCGTGCATCGCGGAGCCGCAGGCGATGATCGTGATGTCGCGGCAGCCCTCGAAGAAAGAGTCCGGGATCCCGTCGTCGGAGAGGTTCGGCAGGCCGCCCGAGATCCTAGGCGTTATCGTCCGCGCGATCGCGTCGGGCTGTTCGTTTATCTCCTTGAGCATATACGTCGGGTAGCCGTCCTTCTGAGCGGCGGTGACGTCCCAGCTGACCTCGGTCATCTCGGGCTCGATCGCCTTGCCGTCCATGTCCTGCATCGTGATCTCAGTGTCCGTCATCGTAAGTATCGCGTACTCCGGGACGATGAAATATTCCCGCCCGTACTCGATGAAGGCGGTGAGGTCGGAGGCGATGAACGTCCCCTCCTTGCACTTTGCCGCGACGAGGGGGCTTACGTTCCTTATCGCATAGATTTCGCCCGGGTGATTCTTAAATAAAATGCAGAACGCGAACGAGCCGCGGAGCAATGGCACGATCGCTTTTATCGCGCCGATTGCGTCCTCGCCGTCATAAAATTTGTCGAGGAGCGCCGCCGCGACCTCGGTGTCGGTGTCGGAGATGAGCCGGTCCTCAAGGCCATACTCGGAGACGAGCTCGTGGTAGTTTTCGATGATGCCGTTGTGGATGAGCGCGACGTCGCCGCACTTGTGCGGGTGGGCGTTTCGGTTCGTGACGCCGCCGTGCGTCGCCCAGCGCGTGTGGCCGATCCCGCAGGTCGCTTCGTTGTCGTCGCATATCGCCCGCAGGTCGCGCACCTTGCCGGCGGTCTTCCTTATGGAAATCTTTCCGGTCTCCTTGAAGTACGCGATCCCCGCGCTGTCATATCCCCTGTACTCAAGCCTCTGCAGCCCGTCGAGCAGGACGTCCTGCGCCCTGACGTTGCCGCTGAATCCTATAATTCCGCACATATGTTTTCTCCTGTCTCTGCTCCCACTGTTTCACAAAATTTTCCCGCTTCAATATAAAGAGGTATTATAGCACTCATGCGCGGGAAAAGCAATGATAAACGAATATTCGCATAAGAGTGTTATCCACAACATCTTTTAATATCTTCATTGAAAAACTCATGATGTTGTGTTATACTTCTGTTTTGTGGAAGAGAATCTGACATGATCCACATGAGGAGGAGCATACATGAAGCTTGGAATCGTCGGCCTCCCGAACGTCGGGAAGAGCACGCTGTTCAACTCGCTGACCAAGGCGGGCGCGGAATCCGCCAACTACCCGTTCTGCACGATAGACCCGAACGTCGGGATCGTGGCGGTGCCGGACGAGCGGATTCAGAAGCTCGGCAAGATGTACAATTCAAAGAAGATCACCCCTGCGACGATAGAGTTCGTCGACATCGCGGGCCTCGTCAAGGGCGCGAGCAAGGGCGAGGGGCTCGGGAACCAGTTTTTGGCGAACATCCGCGAGGTGGACGCGGTCGTCCACGTTGTCCGCTGCTTTGAGGATACGAATGTGGTCCACGTGGACGGGAGCATAGACCCGGCGAGGGACATCGAGACGATAAACCTCGAGCTGATATTTTCCGACATCGAGATCCTCGAGCGCAGGATATCGAAGGTCGGCAAGCAGGCTAAGATGGACAAGACGCTCGCCAAGGAGGTCGAGCTGCTTGAGGCGGTAAAGGCTCACCTCGAGTCGGGCAAGATGGCCCGCACGTTTGAGGTGCCGGACGACGACGATGACAGGGCGTGGTTTGCATCCTACAACCTTTTGACCGCGAAGCCCACGATCTATGCGGCGAACGTCTCCGAGGACGACCTTGCGGACGACGGCGCGTCGAACCCGCACATCGCGGCGGTGCGAAAGATTGCCGCCGAGGAGGGCAGCGAGGTCTTCGTCATCTGCGCGCAGATAGAGCAGGAGATCGCGGAGCTCGACGACGACGAGAAGGCGATGTTTTTGGAGGACCTAGGCCTCAAGGAGTCGGGGCTTGAGAAGCTCATAGCGGCGAGCTACAGGCTGCTCGGGCTTATCAGCTTCCTGACGGCGGGGGAGGACGAGACCCGCGCCTGGACTATAAAGGTCGGGACGAAGGCACCGCAGGCCGCCGGAAAGATCCACAGCGATTTCGAGCGCGGCTTCATCCGCGCCGAGGTCGTCAACTACCAGGACCTCCTGGACTGCGGGAGCCTCTCCGCGGCGAAGGAGAAGGGCATCGTCGGGCTCGAGGGCAAGGACTACGTCGTCAAGGACGGGGACGTAATACTGTTCCGGTTCAACGTATAGATACTTAATAACGCGCAAAGGAGAATTTTATGAAATGTCCATTTTGCAGCAGCGAAGACACTAGGGTCATCGACTCGAGGCCGGCGGACGACAACTGTTCGATCCGCCGCAGGCGCCTGTGCGATTCTTGCGGGAGGCGGTTCACGACCTACGAGAAGGTCGAGACCATCCCGCTTATCGTCATAAAGAAGGACAACAACCGCGAGCAGTACGACCGCTCAAAGATTGAGGCGGGGCTGCTGCGCGCCTGCCACAAGCGCCCGATCTCGGTCGAGCAGATCACAGCTATCGTCGACGAGGTCGAGAACGAGATATTCAACCGCGAGGAGAAGGAGATCCCGAGCTCCCTCATAGGCGAGCTCCTCATGGACAAGATCAAGGACGTCGACGCCGTCGCCTACGTCCGCTTCGCCTC
>JAJQIQ010000039.1:6371-9564 GCA_021199135.1 Clostridiales bacterium
GTCGGCGACCAGATTTTTACGGACGTGTGCGGGGCGAACCTCGCGAAAATCCGCACGATTTTGGTAAAGCCGATCCATCCGAAGGAGGAGATCCAGATCGTGCTCAAGCGCTGTCTCGAGAAGGTCGTGCTCCTTTGTTATTTTATCCACAGGAAAATTTTTGGCAGCCGCTATCCCTCCTCGGAGCGGAAATCCTAGGCGGCGCAGAGGGGAGAATCTATGAAAATCGGAATCGGAAATGACCACACGGCGGTCGAGATGAAAAAGGAAATTGCGGCCTACCTCGAGTCGATGGGGCATGAGGTGGTAAACTATGGCACCGACTCGACGGAGAGCTGCCACTATCCCGTGATCGGCGAGAAGGTCGGGCGCGCAGTGGCAGGCGGCGAGGTCGAGTGCGCGGTCCTCATCTGCGGGACGGGCGTCGGGATTTCGCTCGCCGCGAACAAGGTCAACGGAGTTCGCGCGGCGGTCTGCTCTGACACGACGACGGCTCGCCTCGTGCGGGAGCACAACAACGCCAACATCATCGCCTTCGGCGCGAGGATCGTGGGGCCGGAGACCGCGAAGGACATCGTCAAGGCATACCTCGACGCCGAGTTCCAGGGCGGGCGCCATGCGACGCGCGTCGCGATGCTCTCGGAGATCGAGGAGAGAAATAAATAGGAGGAATGAAAAATGAAGCAGGAGATAGAGGTCGCGGGGCCGGTCGAGGCGATAAAAATCCGCCCGTACGAGCACCACGCGCAGTACTATGAGACCGACCAGATGGGCATCATCCACCACAGCAACTACGTCCGCTGGATGGAGGAGGCCCGGATGGACATGATGGACCAGCTCGGGCTCAACTACCGGCAGATGGAGGCGATGGAGATCATAAGCCCGGTGCTCGCTATCGACGTGACCTACCACAGCATGGTTCACTTCGACGACGACATAATGATCCAGACGAAGATCACCAAGTACAATGGCATCCGGATGGAGATAGAGTACGTCATGACCGACAAGGAGACGGGCGAGCTGCGCACGACGGGCAGGAGCAGCCATTGCTTCCTCACGCGCTCCGGCAAGCCAATCTCGCTCAAGAGGTCATACCCGGAATTGGATACAAAATTCTTTGAGATGCACGATGAATAAAAAAAACATATCAAAAAAAATTAAGGCACTCCGCAAAAAAATGTCCGCATACGGCATAGGCCTATACATCGTCCCGACCGCGGACTTCCACGGTTCGGAGTACGTCGGAGACTATTTCAAGGCGCGGGAATACATGACGGGCTTTACCGGCTCCGCGGGGACGGCGGTGTTTGCGAAAAACGAGTCTCTGCTGTGGACCGACGGGCGGTATTTCGTGCAGGCCGAGGCCGAGCTTATGGGCACCCCGATAAGGCTCATGAAAATGGGGCAGGGGGGAGTCCCGACGGTCGAGGAGTATGTAAAAAAGGCATTGCCCGACGGAGGATGCATAGGCTTTGACGGGCGGACCGTGACTGCGCGTTTCGGGCAGAAGATGGAAAAGATCGCCGAGGAGAAGGCGGGCGAAATCTGCGCGGACATCGACATCGTAGGGGAAATATGGGAGGACCGTCCGCCGATTTCGGAAAAACCCGCCTGGATTTTGGACAAAAAATATGCGGGGGAGAGCACTGCCGATAAAATCTCGCGCCTTCGGGAAAAAATGTCGGAGGCGGGCGCGGACGTCCACATTTTATCCACGCTCGACGACATAGCGTGGCTATTGAATATCCGCGGCGACGACATCCACTGCGTCCCCGTCGTGCTGTCCTACCTCGCCGTCGGAAGAGATTTTGTCTACTGGTTCGTGCAGGACGGGGCACTTTCTGATGAGGTCAATTTATATCTTAAAAAAAATAATGTCACGGCAAAAAATTACGTCGGATTTTATGATTATGTCGCCTCGCTATACAACGAGAAAATTCTTCTCGACGAGCGCAGGGTGAATTACAGGATAATAAAGGAAATCCCTGCCAGCGCGACTGTCATAGGGAAAGAAAACCCGACGGAATTGATGAAAGCGAAAAAAAATGAGACGGAGCTTACCAACATAAAAAAGGCACACATAAAAGACGCGGTCGCGGTGTGCCGCTTCATGAAGTGGCTGAAGGAAAATGTCGGAAAGGTTTCCATGACCGAACTCTCTGCGCAGCGGAAACTGTTGGAGTTTCGGCGGCAGCAGGAGGGATTTATAGACGAGAGTTTTGACGCCATCTGCGCCTACGGGCCGCACGGCGCGATCGTCCACTACGAGGCGAGCGAGGAGTCAAACGTCGACATCCTGCCAGAGGGGCTGCTCCTCGTGGACTCGGGCGGGCACTACCTCGAGGGCACGACGGACATCACGCGCACGTTCGCGCTCGGGGAAATCACCGAAGAGATGCGCTCGGATTTCACGCGGGTCTGCCGCGCGAACTTAAATCTCGCCGCCGCGAAATTCCTCTACGGATGCACGGGGCGAAACCTCGACATCCTTGCGCGCGGGCCGCTCTGGGAGGCGGGAAAAGATTTCAAGCACGGGACCGGGCACGGCGTGGGCTATGCGCTCTGCGTCCACGAGGGGCCGAACGCGTTCCGCTGGAGGAAACCGAAGGCTGATGACGACACGGAGTGTGTCCTCGAGGCGGGGATGGTGACGACCGATGAACCTGGAATTTACATAGTAGGCGAGTATGGGATTCGCCTCGAGAACGAGCTCGTCTGCGTAGAAGACGAGAAAAATGATTACGGGCAATTCATGTCGTTTGAGACGATAACTTATGTCCCGTTCGACCTCGACGCGATAGACGCGGCCCAGATGCAGCCAATCGAGATCGAGAGGTTAAACAATTATCACAGATCGGTGTACGAGACAGTCTCGCCCTACCTTTCAGATGATGAGAAAATTTGGCTTAAGACGGCGACACGCGAGATATAAAGAAAAAATTCTTTATTTTTATGAGGTAACACGATGCCAAAAAAATTGGTCCTGATTGACGGGCACAGCATTTTAAACCGCACATACTACGGGATCCCGGAGCTTACGAACTCCGAGGGCCTGCACACGAACGCGGTCTACGGCTTTCTAAACATCCTCTTCAAGCTCATAGAGGAGGAGAAGCCGGACTACATCACGGTCGCCTTCGACGTCCACGCGCCGACTTTCCGCCACAAGATGTACGATGCGTACAAGGGGACG
>JAJQIQ010000013.1 GCA_021199135.1 Clostridiales bacterium
GGAAAGAGGGAGGAACCCAAGCCGCAGAAGCCCGCAAGGCAGAAGACAATCTACACCTACGAGGACATCATCGAGATAGAGAAAAAAGGTGGGCAGTACGATTTCATCCAACACTCCGACATGACCGACCTCTGGGACGCCATAGACTGGGATGCGGCGGAGGCACACCTCATGGAAATGCAGGCAAGCATCGCCAAGGCCGCCAACATGAGGGACTGGGATCTCATCGCGCGGCGCCAGAAAAAACTCACGGGTTCCATCGACGCGAGGGTTTTGGCGGTCAGGCGCGTCTGCAGCACGGCGGCCTGCTGCGGCGTGGACAACATCAAGTGGGAGGGCTCGCACGAGAAGATGGCGGCCGCGCTCTCCCTCGGCCCCAAGGGGTACCGCGCGAGGCCTGCGAGGATGCTGATCATAAACTGCAAAAACGGCAAGGAGCGCCGAATGCACATGGACACCTATTTTGACCGGGCGATGCAGACGCTCTACGCCTACGCGCTCGACCCGGTCGCGGAGTCGTGGGGCGACAGAAAGTCATTTGCCTACCGCAAAGGTAGGTCGGCTTTTGACCTCCACGCCTACATCATGTCCATGTTCTCGGGGAAGAACGCCCCAAAGTGGGCGCTGATCGCCGACGTCAAGGGCTGCTACGAGCACATAAGTCACGACTGGATCCAAAAAAACATTCCGCTCCCGTCAAATGTCCTGCGGGAATTTTTGGATGCCGGTTACGTGTTTTCTGGCGAGCTTTTTCCGACAAAAATCGGGGTCGGGATAGGCTGCACGATCTCCCCGATAATCGCGAACATGACGCTCGATGGGATGCAGGCCTATATTTTCCAGAGGCTCCACCCGGGCGCGGACATCGACTCGATAGATTACGCGGAGGGTAATCTCGTCCGCTATGCCGACGACATAATCGTCTCCGCCAGGAGCGAGGAGAGCGCACTGCTAATCAGGGGATATATCAGCGATTTTCTGGATGAGCGCGGGCTCGAACTCTCGCAGGAAAAGACAAAAATCGTAAACGTAGACGACGGATTTACGTTCATGTCGCGCCAGTACGAAAAGAAGAACGATCATTTTTCTGCCCGCCCGTCAGACGAGGCCGTGGAGCGCTTCATGGCCTCCATGCGCAAGCTCATAGAGAATTACACCGGGTCGCAGGAGTCGCTGATAAAGAGGATAAACAAAAAAATTGACGGCTGGGCCACCTACCACAAGATGAGCGAGGCCGACGAGCAGTTCCGGAAGATGGACGTCTACATCTCCGCGCTTTTGCTCGAGCTCTGCGAGAAGAAGCATCCGAACTGGGACCGGGAGAAGGTGCTCGAAAAATATTGGTACGTGGATGCGAAGGGGCGGCACCACTACGCTCTTCCCGACAAGAAGGAGGTCAGGGTGAAGACGCTTGCGGACACGCTATTTGTCGACTACATCCCGGTCAGGACAAACGTGAACCCGTACCTCGACATCGGCTATCTCGACTGGAAGACGAGGGCGCGGCAGATAAGCGGCGCGACGGGGATCTACCGCTCCATCTGGAACCGGCAGGAGGGGAAATGTTATTATTGCGGGAAGTCCATGCTCCGCGACGAGGACATCGTGCTTGCGGACCTAGCGAGCGAGGACGGGCGCTCCCTAGACAGGAAGGCCTACGTCCACGCAAGGTGCATGGACGGCTCGATAGAATATGTCGATGCGGAGGAGCCGCCGGCGTCTCTCGACGACGTGATGGAACTGCTCGGTAGGCTGGAGGAGGGACGGAAGGATGAGAGCCGGCAGTTTTACCTGCTCTCGGAGTTCTTTCGGACCTGCAACAAAAATTCCGTGACGCTCACCTTTCCGCAGATAGAGGATATCATGGACGCACCGCTCAGCGAGGCCGCGGAGACGCCAGAATTCTGGTACCGCACGGGCTTTGAGACCATCAGCCAGTGCTGGCTCGACAACGGCTACGAGATAAGGCGGCTCCACCTCGACGGCACCCAGCGCGTGGTCTTTTGCCTCACGCCGAAAAACAAGAACACCTCGAGCGTCGACCTCCCTGCGGTGATACGCTTCAACCGCATTCCCGTCGAGGCGAAATACGAGCTCGAAAATTATTTTCGGTACATAATAAAAAAATACGGGTTGAATTGAAAAATGAAACATGAATTAAAAGTAATTGCCCACATTCGCACGGATTTTCCCGAGAAATTCGGAGTGCCGCGGCAGAGCGGGCTGATACCGTCCCTCACAGGGAAGGTGGTATTTGAACCGGAATACCGGAACGAGGATATGCTGCGCGGGCTGGAGGGCTACGATTACATATGGCTGCTCTGGGGCTTTGATGATGTGGGGGACGGCCCGTGGAAACCCACTGTGCGGCCTCCAAGGCTCGGCGGCAACAAAAAAATGGGGGTCTTTGCGACTAGGTCGCCCTACCGCCCGAACCCAATCGGATTGTCCTCGGTAAAGCTTGAGGGCACCCGGCACACGGCCGACGGCGCAGTGCTTTCGGTCTCGGGAGTGGACATGAGGGACGGCACGCCGATCTACGACATCAAGCCCTACATCCCGTATGCGGACTGCCACCCCGGCGTTCGTGCGGGCTTTGCCGACGAGACCAAATACCGGGAGCTTAAGGTGAATTTCCCAGAGGAATTATTAAATAAAATTGCCCCAGGAAAGCGGGAGGCCTTGACTGAAGTGCTGCGGCAGGACCCGCGCCCGCATTACCAGGACGACCCCGACAGGATATACGGCCTGTCATTCGCCGGGCATGACGTGAAGTTCCGGGTCGATGGGGATGAGGCGACGGTGGTGGATATCTGCTGACGCCCGTCACAACTCCATGATTATCTCCCTAGCCAAGTCCTCCTCGATCGGCGTCGAAAAGACCCCCGGCGAGAACTCGACCACGTTTCCGATGCCCTTCTGCAATACGAAGCGCAGCTTGCCGTCTCTGACTTTCTTGTCGGTATAGAGCTTTTTTACGAGCGCCTCGCGGTCGATGAAGTCCGGGATTTTCGTAGGGAGCCCCGCGCGGTCGTAGAGCGCGATGACGCGCCCCGCCTCATCTTTTGCCATATAGCCGAGCCTTGCGGACAGGAGCGCCTCGGCCGCCATCCCTATCGCGACCGCCTCGCCGTGGAGGAGCCTGTAGTCGCTGACCGTCTCGATCGCGCGGCCCACCGTGTGCCCGAGATTCAGCACCTCGCGCAGCCCGCTGCTCTCCCGCTCGTCCTGCATCACTATGTTGTATTTTATCTTGCAGTTGCACTCCGATATGTGCTCGCAGGCGGATTTCTGTAAATTTAAAATGTCGTCGAGATGCTCCTCCAGAAATTCAAACATCTCAAAGCTTCCGAGGCAGGCGTGCTTTATCGTCTCGGCAAGGCCGCATGCAAGCTCGCGCTTCGGCAAAGTCTCCCAAGCTGAAATATCGATATAGACTTTTTTCGGCTGGTTGAACATCCCAATTAAATTCGTCGCGAGCGGGGTGTCCACGGCGGTCTTCCCGCCGACCGAGGCGTCCGCCGCCGCGAGGAGTGTCGTCGCGTAGTTTACGAACGGCACGCCCCGACCGAACGTCCCCGCGACAAAGCCCGCGAGGTCTGTGACCACGCCGCCGCCGACCGCGATCACCGCGCAGTCCCTGCGGTAGCCTTTCTCGAGCATCGCATCCTCTATCTGCTCCTTCGTATGGCGGGTCTTGCTCTTCTCCCCCGCCGGGAAGGCGAAAATGTCCGGCAGAAACCCAGCCGCCGCAAGCTTCTCGCATATCGGCTTCGCATAGAGATCCCTGACGTTACTGTCCGTGATTATGGCGAATTTTTTCACGGAGCCGAAAAGCCCACCCGCGATGTCCTCTGCCAGGCGGTCGGAGAGCCCGTAGCCGATCTCTATGTCGTAGCTGTCGTCCACGACGTGCCTAAGCCCCACATTAAAAACGCTCACCCCATCACCTCCCTCATGTCGCCGATTTCGTGCTTTCCGATAAATTCGATGAGCTCATCCTCGGGCATGGGCTTCGCGTAATAGTAGCCCTGCACCATCTGGCAACCCATGTCCTTAAGCATCTTAAGCTGCTCGCCCGTCTCCACTCCCTCCGCGATGATCGGCATATGGAGCTTGCCCGCGAGCTCGATGACGCTCTCTATTATGAGCCTGGCGCGTTTCGGGTCGCGCGCCTCCTCAAAGAATTTCATGTCGATTTTCATCACGTCCGCCATGATGTCCTTCAGGCTGTTGAGCGATGAGTAGCCGCTCCCGAAGTCGTCCATCTCGACGATGAAGCCATGCTCCTGGAGGCGGTTTACGATCTCGAGCTGCTTCTCTATGTCGAGCGCTAGGGCCGACTCGGTGATCTCGAGCTTGAGGTGATCCGTCCCAATTTTATAGTGGTCCACGAGCCCGACGATATTTGCATACAGATCCGACAAAAAGAAATCCTTCGCGGAAATGTTTACCGAGAGCGACAGTTGGCCAAGCTCCGTGTCCTTCCACTCCGAGAGTTTTTTGCACGCGAGGTCCCAGACATAGTAGTCCAGCCGCGCGATCATGCCATTCTTCTCGAACAGCGGGATGAATTCATTAGGCGCAAGCAGGCCGCGCGTCGGGTGCCTCCAGCGGACCAGCGCCTCAAAGCCCAGGAGCCTCTCGTTCCGGATCTCCACCACGGGCTGGAAGAAGATGACGACCTCCTTCTTCTGGAGCGCGCCCTCGAGGTCGTCCACCGTGTAGGCCTCGCGCAACCTGACGCTGCGCATGCTCTCATCGTAGTAGGCCACCTGCTGCTGCATGTCGCCCTTTATCGACTCGATAGCCATGAAGGCGCGGTCATACATGCTCTCCACGCCCACGCTGCGGTCCTTAATCTCGTACACGCCCACGTATATGTGCAGTTTCAGCGCGTAATTCTGCTGGTTCAGCGAGGTGTTTATATAGTTGAGCAGGTGCTTTTCCTCATAGTCGGACTTCGGGATGAGCACCGCGAAGCTGTCCCCGCCGATGCGCGATGTGACCCAGAGGGAACGGCTCTTCTCCTTTATCATGCCGGCGATTGAGAGCAGGACTTCATCTCCCGCTTTTTTCCCCAGGATGTCGTTGAACATCTTGAAATGGTTGATGTCCGTGACAATCATCAAAAATTCCGTGTCCGGGTTGTCTGCTAGGGTGCGCTCTGCCATCTCGCTGAAAAATTCGCGGTTCCAAAAGCCCGTAAGCGGGTCGCGCGTCGCGTGGTAAGTCGCCTCGTCCTTGAGCCTCTCGTGGCCGGAGATGTCGTTGTAGATGAGGAGCAAGCCGAGGTATTTCGACTTCTCGTCGCGAAGCTCCTGCCCGTGGATGAGATATTCTTTTTTGCCGATCGCGATCGTCAGCGTAAACTCCCGTGTCTTTCCCTGTTTGCGCCGCTCCGGAGTGAGGATGTACCGAAGGTCGGAGCCCTGGATGAAATCGTAGAGCCGCATCCCCTTGTGGACAGTGAGGAGCTCGCTCGCCGCCATGTTGCACACCTGGAGAATCTCCATGTGGTCAAACACGAGCACCGGGTTCATCATATGGTCGATCGCGAATTCATTGAGTTTTTTTAAGCTGCCCATTTTTCCCCCTCACCCCCGTCTGCAAGAGAAATGGTTTACTGCTGCGGCTGATCCTTGTGAAGCTTTACGACAATCTTCTCCTTCAGCGCCATCGCCCTGTCCTTCGCCGCGCTGTTCGCGACCCTCGAGACAAGCACCGTGGATACAAGCTTTGACGCGACGTCGTACTTCTCGAGCTTGTAGGCCATGCTCGCGAGCAAAATGTTTATCGTGGTCTCGTCCATCCCGCAGATCGGGAAATTCTCGGTCGCCACCGCGTCGACCATCCCATCGTAGGCCTTCTCGTAGTATGTCGCCTCGTTCTCCCTCGCCTCGGCCGCCTTGGCTTTCCCTTCATCTCCCAGCGCCTCCGCCTCCTCGGCCATGCCGCGGTAGAGCCACGCGATCTTGAGATAAGTGTAGGCCATCTCGCTCGTGTGTGCCTTCTTTATCATCGAGCAGAACAGCGAGAGCTTGTAGCGCTTTATCGCCTCGTCGTAGCTGTAGGCGTGAACCTCGTTGCTCATGTTGACGACGCCAGACGGCTTGTAGCGCGTGCTGACCTGCTCGCGTATGAGCTTCATCTGGCCGGATGTCATGTTCGTCCAGTAGCGGTTCATCGACGTGTAGCCGCACTTCGGGCATGATGCGACCTCGTACTTGTTCGTGTCGATGAATTTGCTCTGCGGGCGCAAATCAAAATCCGGCGGAAGCCTGCGCACCCTGCCGCTCTTTACCGAATATGACTTGAATACCTGGTCGCAGACCGGGCAGGTCACGGTCTTCGCGAGCAGGAACTCCTCCTCGGTGTGCTCTGGCTCCTTCTTCTCCTCGGCCTCCTTCGGCTGCTCCGCAGGCTTTGGCGCCTCCTGCTTTGTCTGTTGTGCCGCCGGCTCCTCGGCGGCCTTGCGTCCCCATAAAGGCATGATATTTCCGTCTCCTTCCTAAAAATTAAATCATGATTTATTTTTTCGTCTGCGCACCGTGAAATCAGCTTGGCAGGCGGAATGAACTCTTTAGCGCGACGATGCGGTTGAACACCGGCTCGCCCTCGCGCGAATCCTTCGTGTCCGCGACGAAGAAGCCCTGCCGCACGAACTGGAAGCTCTCGCCGGGCTTGACTGCGGCAAGCGACGGCTCGACCATGCAGTTTTTAAGCACGGTCAGCGAGTTCGGGTTTAAATTCAGGCTCCCGTCCTCGTTGTAGACGCCCTTCTCCTCGTCGACGATGTTTTCATACAGGCGCACCGTGACCTGCTTTGCGTGCGCGGCGCTGACCCAGTGGATCGTGCCCTTTACTTTTCTCCCGTCGGGGCTGTTGCCGCCGCGGCTGTCCGGGTCGTAGGTGCAGTGGATTAAAGTAATATTTCCGTTCTCGTCCTTCTCGCAGCCCGTGCACTTTACGAAATAGGCGTTCATGAGCCGGACCTCGTTGCCCGGGAACATCCTGAAATATTTCTTCGGCGGCTCCTCCATGAAATCGTCTCGCTCGATATATATTTCCCGCGAGAACGGGACCGTCCGGCTCCCGAGCTCCGGATTTTCCAGATTATTCTCGACGGTAAGCTCCTCCTGCTGCCCCTCGGGATAGTTGTCGATCACGACCTTAACTGGGTCGAGCACCGCCATCATGCGTGGCCGCTTCATCTTCAAATCCTCGCGGATGCAGTACTCAAGCATCGCGTTGTCCACGGAACTGTTCGCCTTGGAGATGCCGCAGAGCTCGACGAAATTCTGGATCGACTCGGGCGTGTAACCCCTCCGGCGCAGCGCCGCGATGGAGACGAGCCGCGGGTCGTCCCAGCCGTCCACGGTGCCGTCCTCGACCAATTTTTTTATGTACCTCTTTCCGGTCACGACGTTCGTCAGGTACATCTTCGCGAACTCGATCTGCCTCGGGATCCCGTCCGGCCCGTCCTTGTATCCGAGCTCGGTCACGACCCAGTCGTAGAGCGGGCGGTGATCCTCGAACTCGAGCGTGCAGATGGAGTGCGTCACGCCCTCGACCGCGTCCTCGATCGGGTGCGCGAAGTCGTACATCGGGTAGATGCACCACGCATCGCCGGTCCTGTGGTGCGACATGTGCGCCACGCGGTAGATCACCGGGTCTCGCATATTTATGTTTGACGAGGCCATGTCAATTCTCGCGCGGAGGACTTTGCTCCCATCCTCAAACTCGCCGTTTTTCATGCGCTCAAATAAATCCAGGTTTTCCTCTATGCTCCTGTCGGAGTACGGGTCCTTTTTCCCGGGCTCCGTGAGCGTCCCTCGGTACTCCCTGATCTCGTCCGCCGTGAGGTCCGACACATAGGCCTTGCCCTTTTTTATGAGCTTTACCGCCGCCTCATACATGTCGTCGAAATAGTCCGACGCGAAGTACAGGCAATCGCCCCAGTCCGCGCCGAGCCACCTCACGTCCTCCTCGATCGAGTCCACGAACTCCTCCCGCTCCTTCGTCGGGTTCGTGTCGTCGAAGCGGAAGTGGAATTTGCCGCCATATTTTTTCGCGAGTCCGTAATTCAACAAGATCGACTTCGCATGGCCGATGTGCAGGTAGCCGTTCGGCTCCGGCGGGAAGCGCGTGATGACCGTTTCGCATTTCCCATCCGCGAGGTCGCGGTCTATGATCTGCTCTATGAAGTTCTTTGAGTTTTCCGTGCTGTCCATTTTGGTTCCCTTTATCACACAATGTGTTTATGAGTGTATAGATGTTCCTCGCAGTACTCATAGTTGCCGTTGCACTTCGAGCAGTAGCGGAACTGCATGTTCGGCGAGTCGAGGTCGGTGCGCCCGCAGATCGCGCACTTGTGCTGGTAGAGCCCGGAGCCGGGGCGGGGCTTCGCCTGAAACTGCTTTCGAAACTCCCTGCGCCTCTTTCGGCCCTTTCGCCCGAGATGCGTCTGCGAAAGCCAGAAGAAGAGGAACATGCTCCCTATCGCGAGTACGATCTGCGCGGTGTACATGAAGCCGTACATGATTCCGAACATCTGCCCGAGCTGCTGGATGTAGACCCTGAAGCTGTGGAACACGGTGTACGCCATGTACAAAAGCTCGAAGACCAGCATCCACTTCATCCTTATCGGGAGGACGAAATATATCCGCACCTCCGCGTCCGGCATGCATATCGCCAGCGCGAGGAGGATCGTCATCAGGATGTAGTATGTCGTGAGGTAGGTCGGAATCCCAAATCCCACCGCCGCCTTCGAGATGAAATAGATCACGAAGCCGCCTATGTCGCTTATGATGATGCCCTGGAACAGGAAGCAGTCCAGCTTGAATGTCCCCAGGAACGACTCGAGCGACCGGCCCCACATCAGCACGCAGAGCAAAAACAGCAGGCCGAAGAAGTCGAGGCTCGTCGACGGGATGAACACCCACGAGATCAGCCGCCAGACCTGCCCGTGCATGATGTAAAACGGGCTGAACATCAGGTAGTCCATGAGGTTTGACCTCGAGTACTCGATGAAGTAGCCGATCACGTTCGCCACCACGAGATATATGTAAAGGTGCGGTATTGCGTACCTTCCGAATTTCCGTTCTAGTTTGTTTAACCAACTCATACTTTGCTTTCCTTCATCTTCCAAACACTATCCACTATTATACTTGCCTCCATCCGCATTGTCAATTACAATAATTGTCCCCTGGCATCACATTTTACACACTTTTCAGATTTTGCACATTGAGTTTTGTGAAGCTGTGGCGTATAATGGATTGGATTGCGGGGAAATCCGCAGTATCGCAATAATGTGAATTTACGAAAGGTGAGGGAACAAATGTCAGACACTGCACTGTACAAGCTTGGCATAGACATAGGCTCGACGACCGTCAAGGTCGCGGTCTTAAATGAAAAGGACGAGCTGCTCTTCTCGGACTACGAGCGGCATTTCGCGAACATACAGGAGACTCTCTCGGGGCTCATCGAAAAGGCCTACGGCGCGCTGGGCGACATGAAGGTCGCGCCGATGATCACGGGCTCGGGCGGCCTCACG
>JAJQIQ010000154.1 GCA_021199135.1 Clostridiales bacterium
CCTCCACCGTCTTGAGCGAGATGAAAACTACCGGGTACTGCCCCATGTGCTTCTCACAGAGCTCTTTTTCCTTGGCAATCTTTAATCCATCGAACAGGCTCGCATCCCTGCCAACCTCGAAAAAGCACTGCAGCATGCTCATGTTCAGCGTCTTTCCGAACCTCCGAGGGCGCGTGAACAGGTTCACCTCGCCGCAGTTTCCCAGCAGGTCCCTGATCAGGCCTGTCTTGTCCACATAATAAAAGTTTCCTTGCCGTAATTTTTCAAAATCGTCTATTCCCACCGGAAGTTTTTGTCTGCCCATGCCATGTGCCTCCCTCTCCTATTATTATATATCATCAGTGTAACACGAGACTGCAGCGGATTCAAGCACAATCACGCTTTATAACGCGGGTTCCGCAGCTCGCGGACGATCATTATGATCGTGACGACGAGGGCGAGGAAGTCGGCGATGGGGCCGACGTACATGATGCCGTCGATTCCCATGAAGAGCGGGAAGATGACGAGCAGCGGCAGGAAAAATATGATCTGGCGCGTGAGCGAGAGGAACACGCCGCGCGTCGGCTTGCCGATGGCCGTGAAGAAATTCGACGTGATCGGCTGCAGGAAGTTCGCGAACGTGAAGAACAGGTATATCCTAAAATACCTGATTGCGAACTGGTAGTAGAGCTCCGAGCCGTCGCCGAAGATCGAGATGATCTGGCGCGGCGCGAGCTGGAACAGAAGGAAGGCGACGACGCCAATCACAAAGCCGCATGAGATTGCACGGAGATACACCGATCTCACGCGGCTGTATTTTTTCGCGCCGTAGTTGAAGCTCGCGATCGGCTGGAGGCCCTGCGAGATACCGATGATGAACGACATGCAGATCTGGTTCACCTTCGTGATGATGCCGACGCAGGCGATCGGGATCGAATCGCCGTACTCCGAGAGCGCACCGTAGTGCTTGAGGGAATTGTTCATCACGATCTGGACGACCATCATCGCAAGCTGGTTGCTGCACGGCGCGGCCCCGAGCGAGGCGACGCGCGCCACCCTATCCCGCCTCAGGATTAGGTCGCCTCTTTTGATGCGGACGGTCTTGCAGTGGCTCAGATACCAGAGCGCAAGCATCGCGGAGATGACCTGGCCGATGACCGTGGCCGCCGCCGCGCCGCGCATCCCCCATCCCAGGACGAAGACGAAGATCGCGTCGAGGCAGGTGTTTATTATCGCGCCGGTGAGGTTGCAGGTCATGGCGATCCTCGGCCTGCCGTCCGCGCGGATCAGGTGCCCGCCGCCGGTCGTGAGCACCAGAAACGGGAAGCCGAACGCTATTATCCGGGTGTACTGCTTCGCGTATCCGAGGACATTGTCCGGCGAGCCGAAAAATATCATGAGCGGCTGGAGGAAAATGCTCGTAATCACTGTGAGAACCAGCCCGCATAGCACGAGCATGACCGCGGCGTTGCCGAGATAGCCGACGGCTTTCTCCTTATTTCCCTCGCCCATCGAGATGTTAAACGCGGACGCGCCGCCGATCCCGAATAAAAGGGAAATCCCGACGCACAGAATGCTTAAGGGGAATGAAATGTTCGTCGCCGCATTGCCGAGCTCGCCGACGCTGCGGCCTATGAAAAACTGGTCCACGATATTATATAAAGAGCTCACGAGCATCGCGACAATGCTCGGCACCGCAAACTGCGCCAGCAGCGAGTTCAAGGGCTTCTCGCCCAGCGGATTTTTCGTCTCATTCATGATAATCTCCTTAATCTCCATAAATCTCAATAAAATATCTCTTTATCGCCCGCTCCCTCCCGGGCGATCCGTTCTTCTCGACCTCGAGGATCCCGCCTGTCCCGCCGCGGCGCGCCAACATCCTCCCGGGCTCGACGCCGTACAATTCTGCGAGCGAGAAAAATGCCTCCAGCCCCGGGAGGCAGTCGCCCCTCTCCCACTTGTAGATTGCCTGCACCGTCCCCACGCCGACGAAACGCCGCACCTCCTCCGCGGAATAGCCGCACATCCGCCTTATCCTCCGCAGGTTCTCTCCCGTCCGCTTCACGTCATACATCGGATGCCTTTTGCCCGTATTAGTCCGTCCGTTCATTTGTCCACCTCGTACGTAATGCGCGTGCGCGCATCGAAATGCCGTCTCCATGTGCCATAAATTTGCTAATCATTTGCTTAAAATTTGCTTTTTTCGATATGCTTAAAATATTGTAACACAAAAATTTTGATTTGTCATGGGGTTTTTGAAAAAATGGGGCTGCCGCATTGCTAAAAATTTTTAGCTAATGCGACAGCCCCTTTCAGCTTTTCCATGGTGGCGGCAAAGGCGATGCCTCGGCCTAAACTTTCATGAAAAGTTCGCGTTTTTTAATCTTCGTTGGTATCGTCGGTGGCGCTGCTGCTGCTGGCAGAGCCGCTGACCGTGATCGTGCGGTTTAAGGTAACGGTCGATATGACGTAGTATGTGCTGCCGCTGCCGCTGCTGCCGGAGGCGTCGCACTCGACCTTCACGGTGATGGTCGAGATGAAGTTGTCCACGCCCGCCGTAAGCGTAGAGCCGCTGAGAGCCGAGGTCACTGAGCCATCGTAGACCGTGCCTGAGACGGACACGATGGTGTATGGCCCGACGTTGCCCGCGTTCCAAGCCGCCGTGCTGCTGTTCGGGCATACGACCCCGCCGTAGGAGACCTTGATGTAGTCCGCGAGGCTGGTGCTGCTGCCCGAGTTCGCGCTCAGCGTGATCGTGGCGGCCGCCTGGCTGTTCGTGACGGTGAGGTTCTTCGTCTTGTTGACCTCTTTCTGCGTGCCCGCATCGGTGTAGGTCGCCGTGACGGTGTATTTGCCGGTGCCGAGCGCATAGCCAGTGGACGGGTTGTTCAGCGTGATCGTGGCCGTGCCGGAGGACGAGCTGAAGATCCCAGTTGAGTTATCGCCCAGCTTATTTGAGGAGACATCCGTGCTGCCATTGCTGAGGGTGAAGGTC
>JAJQIQ010000252.1 GCA_021199135.1 Clostridiales bacterium
TTCAGCAATCCCAACGGTTTCGAGGTGTTGCATTTCTGACCCCGATATGGTAGAATAGGAGCAGATTCAAGTTCCAGCAGAAAGGACAGAGCGGATGAGAACGTATTCCATAACGGATACCGGTGTCTTGCGCGAGATGAACCAGGACTATTGTTTCGCATCGGATACGCCCGTTGGGAATCTCCCAAACCTCTACATAGTGGCGGACGGCATGGGTGGCCACAAGGCGGGCGATTACGCCTCGCGGTACACGACGCAACGCGTCGTGGCATCCGTGACCAGAAGCACTGAGGAAGAGCCGGTTTCAATTTTAAAAGAGGCCATCGCAAAGGCAAACGAGCTCCTGATAGAGGACGCGAGCGATGACGTGGATAAGGATGGCATGGGGACGACGCTTGTGGCGGCGACTATTTTTGGCGCGCACATGTATGTCGCAAACATCGGCGACAGCCGCCTGTATGTCATCGGCGACGACATCCGCCAGATCACCCGCGATCACTCCTATGTCGAGGAGATGGTGCGCCTCGGCAAGGTCGAGCCGAGCCAGGCGAGGGTACACCCAAACAAGAATATAATCACCCGGGCCATAGGCGCGACGGAGGAAGTGGAAGCCGATTTCTTCGAGATTGACCTCTCCCCCGGCGAGCATGTCCTTCTGTGCACCGACGGGCTGACGAACATGGTCGAGGATTCCGCGATAAGGGACCTCGTCGCGTCGGACGCGGACATAAAGGATCGCGCGGAGCGGCTTGTAGCCACCGCGAACGCAAACGGCGGAAAAGATAACATAACTGTAATGATAATAGAGCCATTTTGAGGAGAAAATTCATGTTGACAGATGGAACGTATTTAGCAGACCGTTACGAGATCGTCGGCAAGATCGGGACCGGCGGGATGTCCGACGTCTACAAGGCGAAGGATCACATACTCGGGCGCTTCGTGGCGGTGAAGGTGCTCAAGGCGGAGTTCTCGGAGGACAGGAGTTTCGTCACGAAGTTTCGGACGGAGGCGCAGTCGGCGGCAGGGCTCGAGCATCCCAACATCGTAAACATATATGACGTCGGGAGCGAGGAGGGCCTCTACTATATCGTCATGGAATATGTCGAGGGCATCACCCTCAAGACTTATATCGAAAAGAAGGGCCAGCTCTCGTTCAAGGAGGCGGCCAGCATCGCGATACAGGTGGCGCGGGGCATCGAGGCCGCGCACAATAAAAACATTATTCATCGCGACATAAAGCCGCAGAACATCATCATCTCCACCGAGGGCAAGGTGAAGGTGACGGACTTCGGAATTGCCCGCGCGGCATCCTCAAACACGATAAGCTCAGACGTCATGGGTTCGGTCCACTATTCATCGCCGGAGCAGGCGAGAAACGGTTTCGTGGACGGCAGGAGCGACATTTATTCGCTCGGAATCGTCATGTACGAGATGGTCACGGGGCGCGTGCCGTTTGACGGTGACACGACGGTCGCGGTAGCGATCCAGCACCTCCAGGAGGAGATGGTCGAGCCGAGCACCTATGCCGAGGACCTTCCGGTCAGCATGGAAAAAATAATAATGAAATGTACGCAGAAAAACCCCGACCGCCGCTATCAGGACATAGGCGAGCTCCTCGGGGACCTGCGCAAGGCACTGATAAACCCGGAGGAGGATTTCGTCGTGATTCCGCCCGCCGTCGACAACGGCAAGACGAAGGTCATAAGCGGGGAGGAACTGCAGCAGATCCGCGAGCGCGGCATAGACCCGGGGACGGACGCGCCGGCGGAGGAGCAGCCCGCCGATGAGGCCCCCGAGGGCGGGGAGGACGATGATGACGAGGACGAGGATGGCTTAAATCCGAAGCTCGACAAGGCCGTGACCATCATGGGCATCGTCGTCGCCGCGGTCATCCTGATCGTCATAATATTTTTGATTGCGAGCTTCTTCGGGGCGTTCCGCTTCAGGGGCAAGGACAGTTCGACTGAGACGCAGGTGACCGAGACTGAGACGGAGACTGAGACGGAGACTGAGGACCTGTTCGACGTCGAGCCGGTCGAGATGATAGACATTGTCGGGATGTCCGAGGACGACGCGGCGGAGCAGCTCGAGGAGCTCGGGCTCTCGCTCTTCGTGATCGCCGAGCAGAAGTCCGACGATGTGGCGGGCACCATCCTCGAGCAGGATATCGCGGCGGGCACGAAGATTGAGCCGGGGACGACGATAAACGTCATAGTTGCAGGCAGCGAGAACATCGATTACACTTCAGGCAACGGGACGAGCGAGGTCGTCGCAGTGAACAGCGTCGTCGGGATGATGGAGAGCGATGCGGTGAAGAGCCTGAGCGACCAGGGGCTTACCGCGGTAAAGACCTACGAGTACAGCGACACTGTCGACGCGGGCAAAGTCATAAGCCAGACGCCTACGGCGGGCTCGACGCTCAACTCCGGCAGCAGCGTCACGATCCTGATAAGCCAGGGCCAGCAGTCAGTTTCCGTGCCGTCAGTGACGGGATACACGGAGGCAAATGCAAAGTCGGCGCTCGAGGACGCGGGGCTTACTGTTAAGGTCAAGGAGGATTATAGCAACACGGTCGATGCCGGAAATGTCATAAGCCAGAGCGTATCAAGCGGCAAGACCGTCCCGGCGGGGACAGAGGTCACGATCACGGTCAGCCTCGGCGCGGAGCCTGTCGAGGAGCCGGAGCCCGAACCGGAACCCGAGACGGCATACTACAGCTACAGCGGGTCGTTTGCGGCACCCGACGGCGCGGTGAGCGCGGCATACACACTTGTCGGAAGTGACGGCGTCACATATGTGAGCGGTTCCGAGAGCGTCAATGGCACGCTCGCGATCAGCAAGTCCGACATACCTTGCAGCTCAGGAACCGTCGCGATCACGTGGACGATCGAGACCGTGGACGAGGATGGCCTTCCAGTCACGAGCACGAGCGACTACAGCGAGACCGTGAACTTCACGAAGCAGTAGGGGC
>JAJQIQ010000106.1 GCA_021199135.1 Clostridiales bacterium
CGCGTAAGAATGACAGCCTCCCAGCCTCATCCACTATCACGTCCCAGAGCTGTAATTCCGCAGTCTCAAAGTCAGGCCCGGCAACGTTGCTGAGCTTGATGAAGATCACCGGATACTTCCCCATGTACCGCTCGCAGATTTCTTTCTCTTTGCTTATCGCAAGCCCGTCAAAAAACGTCGGATCTCTCCCGATCTCGAAGAAGCTCCGCAGCATCCACATGTTGAGCGACTTCCCGAAACGCCTCGGGCGCGTAAAAAGCGTGACATCTGCGCTGTTCTCCAAAATCTCCTTTATGAGCCCCGTCTTGTCGACATAGTAAAAACCTCTTTGCCTTAATTTTTCAAAATCTTCGACGCCGTATGGCGGCATGAGTTTATTCTCTGGCATGGCGCACCTCCGTTTCCTGTCCCCGCCCTCTTTATATTTACAATGATACCATAATATAAGTGTTTTGATAAGGGTATATTTTACCCCCTCCTTATCTTCCCTCCCTCGATCGTGATTTTGCGGTCCTTGTAGAGGCGGCCGACGGCGCGCTTGAAGGCCGCCTTGCTAAGCCCCGTCTCGCGCATGATGACCTCCGGGGTGGCCTTCTCAGTGAACGGCAGGACGCCGCCGTAGGAGTCGATGAGCGAGAGTATTTTCTCGGCGTCGGGCTCCATCTGGGCGTAGGCGCGCTCGCGCAGCGTCAGGTCGAGCTTGCCGTCGGGCTTGACGTCGGTGACGCGGGCCGTGATGACGTCGCCGACCGCAAGATTTCTGTGGTCCTCAGAGTTTGCGATGCGGGCCGAATATTTGTCGTCGACGGCGACGAACGTCCCGAAATTGTCAGAAAACTCGTACACGCGGCCCTTCACCACATCGTCCTTCTGATATGTCGAATCCGTCCGCAGGAGCTCATAAAGTCCCTTCATGCTCGCGCAGAGACGGCTGCTCTTGTCGACATAGATCCGCGCGAGCACGCTGTCTCCGTCCGATACGCGGGCCGTCATCTCCTTGAACGGCAAAAAGAGGTCCTTCTCGAGCCCCCAGTCGAGGAAAGCCCCGATCTGGCCCACCTCGCGGACGGTAAGCGGAGCGACCTCGCCGATCGCGATCTTCGGCGCGTTCGTCGTCGCGATCATCCTGTCGCTCGAGTCCTTGTAGAGAAAAACGCGGATTTTTCCGCCAATCTCCGCCTCCGGCGGCACCTGCTTTGCGGGCAGGAGGACGTGCCTCTCATCCTCCGGCATCTCGGCGAGGTAAACCCCGAAATCCACCTTCTTCACATAATATAGGTCCTGATATTCGCCCAGTTTAAACATGATAAAAACCTCCGTATAAAAGAAGAACCGGCAGAGAAACTTCTCTGCCGGATCGCGCTGGCCCACCAGGATTCGAACCTGGAAATGACGGAGTCAGAGTCCGTTGCCTTACCATTTGGCGATGGGCCAATGTCACTCCAACGAAAAGCATTATACACAATACCCCTTGCCATGTCAAGCAAAAAATTTTCCCATTGCACATCCCGGAAAATTCCTTTATAATAAGGTCATGTCATCTGAAAATTAAGGCACGGATGTAAGAGGAGGGCGATCATGCATACATTTCAGCCATACCCGACAGAGTTGCTGGAGATGAACCCGTTCACGAAGATCGGGAGCGAGTGGGCGCTAGTGACGGCGGGGGACAAGAATAAAGCGAACACGATGACGATAAGCTGGGGCGGCTTGGGCGTAATCTGGGCGAAGAACGTGGTCTACGTCTTCATACGCGAGTCGAGATACACGAAGGAGTTCATGGACAGGCTCGAGTTTTTCTCAGTATCGTTTCTGGGGGAGGAGTACCGCGAATCCCTCAGTTACTGCGGCTCGCACAGCGGGCGCGACGTCAACAAGTTCCATATGGCGGGGCTGACCCCAGCGTACAAGCTCGGCATCCCCTACCCGGACGAGTCGAACCTCGTGCTCTTGTGCCGCAAGATGGCGGCGGTTCCCATCACCGAGGAACACTTCACCGACCCACACATACTTGAGCAGTTTTACGGCGACCGCGACATGCACACGATGTATGTCGGAGAGATCATTGAGGCGATGGCCAGGTAGGATCAGCGCCCCCAGACAATGAAATCATGAATGATGCCATGGATTGCGCTATACCTCATCGCTGAATTTGTACCCGATCCCCCAGATCGTGAGGATGTATTTCGGGCTGTCCGGAGCGGGCTCGACCTTCTTGCGAAGCTTTCGGATGAACGCCATGATGTTGCTGTCGTCCATCAGGTACTCGTCGTCCCAGACCGCCTTGTAGATCTGCTCCTTCGTAAAGACCTCCCCACGGTTTTTCGCGAGGAAATACAAAATGTCAAACTCCTTCGGGGTCAGCGCGATCTCCTCCCCGTCGCGCGTCACCTTCCGGGATTTTTCAAAGATGGAAATGTCTCCGCAGACAAGCCTGCCGTCAGATGGACTGCTTCCCGCCCCGTCCTCATACATCTCCACCATCAGCGAGCTGCTCTTCCCGCTCCTCAAGTCGTCGATGGCCGCCGCGAACTCATCCGCGGAAACTGCCTCCGCGGGTGCGCCCTTCAACTGATCGGTGAGCCAGTCGGCCAGAAGTCCGTCCATGTTTATGAAGCCAATATTCTTTCTCATGGGGTCTCTCCTTTGCTTAGCAAGCTTTTCATTGCCACATCGTCTACAATAAATCTCCGTAATGATTCAGGTATATCCTCTTTACAATGGTCACGACCAAGAGATACAGGATCACCGTCACGACCAGGAACAGGAAATAAACCGCCGGGAGCGCCGTCATGCCGAGCAGCCTCCCCACGCCCGTCATCGCCAGCACCGTAAAGAGCACGGTGCCAAACACGGTCACCAGCACCACCGGGGTCGAGGCGACGCTGTCGACGAACGGGAACCGCCTTGTGCGCAGGAGGTGCAGGATCAGCACCTGCGTCCATATCGACTCTAGGAACCATCCCGTCTGGAACAGCGCCATGAACTGGGCCTGCATGTCCGCCCCGAGCGCGTGATAGCCCCCGCCGCAGGCTATCGGGCAGAGCACGAAATACATGAACACGAAGGTCAGTATGTCAAACACCGTGCTTATCGGGCCGAAGCTCAGCATGAACCGGCCCAGCGTCCTGCCCGACCACTCCATCGGCCACTCCGACATCTCCGGGTCCACCTTGTCCCACGGGAGCGCGAGGCAGAGGATGTCATACAGCAGGGTCAGCAACAGAAACTGCACCGCCGTGATCGGGAAGAAAGGCAAAAATATGCTCGCCACCGCGATCGCGCAGACAGTGCCGAAGTTCGACGATGCCGTGATCTTTATGTATTTCGTCATATTTGCAAACGCCCGCCTGCCCTCGAGCACGCCGTCGCCGAGGACATTCAGGTCCTTCTTGAGGAGCACCACATCCGCGCTGTCGCGCACCGCGTCGGTCGCCGTGTCGACCGAGATGCCAACATCCGCGCCCACGATCGCCGGGAGGTCGTTCATCCCGTCACCGAGGAAGCCCACGACATGGCCGTTTTCCCTGAGCGTGGTCACTATGTCGGCCTTCTGCCTCGGGGAGAGGTCGGCGAAGATCTCCCCCTGCTCGGCGCGGATCTGGAAATCGTTGTCCGAAAGCTCGTCGAACTCCGCCCCCGTCATCACGTTGTCGGCGGCAATCCCAAGCCTGCGGCATACCGATGCGGCCACGTCCTCGCGGTCGCCAGTGAGGATCTTCACCCCGAGGTGCAGCTCGCCCAGCTTCTTTATGGCCTCCGCCGCGCTCTGCTTCGGCGCGTCGAAGAACGCGAGGTATCCCAGCAGCGTCATCTCATGCTCATCGTCCATTTGGATGGCATCCTTGTCAAGCCTTTTCCCGGCCACGGCGAGCACTTTCATCCCGTCGGAGAGCATGTCCCCCACGACAGCCATCACGCTCTGTCCGCCGTCCGGCTCTATGTCCGTAAACTCACCTTGGTAGGCGATGCGGGTGCAGCGCGCCGCGACCTCGTCCACCGCGCCCTTCACGATGAGGAAATTCCCCTCCGCGCCGCGCAGGAGGACGCTCGCGAATTTGCGGTTGTAATCGAACGGGAGCTCATCGAGCTTCTCGTGCGCCTGCGTCAGGCTGGAAAAGTGCTCCTCCATCCCGGAGGATTCCCGCGCCCCAAGCACCGCAGCGTCGAGGTGGTTTGAGACCCCGGTGTGGTAATAGCTGTTTAGGTAGGCGCAGTCGAGCGCCGTCTGGCTCTCGTTGCCGAGCACGTCCATGTAGTATTCGAGCTTGACCACGTCCCCGGTCAGGGTGCCTGTCTTGTCGACGCAGAGGATGTCCATGCTTCCGAAGCCCTGCATCGCGTTGATGTTCTTCACTATGGTCATCTTCTTGCCCATCTGCGAGCTCCCGCGCGCGAGGCAAGCGGTTATGACCATGGGGAGCAGCTCGGGCGCAATCCCCACCGCCACCGATATCGCGAAGAGCAACGAATCGATCCAGTTCCCCTTCGTTATCCCGCAGGCTATGAATATGATCGGCGCGAGGATGACCATGTATTTTATGAGCACGAGCGCTATGGAATTTTCGCCCCTGTCAAAACCGTCCTTCACGCCGCTGTTTTCCGGCGCAATCCCGCCGTAGACGGTGTCGGCCCCGACGGCGAGCACGATTCCCTCGCCTGATCCGCCCGTGACCGTCGACCCCAGAAATACGCTGTTCGTGTAGTCAGGTATCCGCTTGGGCGGCACGCGCAGGACGTCAGCCGTCTTCTCGATGATCCCGCTCTCGCCGGTGATGACCGACTGCGTGACGAAGAAATCAGAGGCCTTCGTGACCCTGATGTCCGCCGGGACGCGGTCCCCGGCCTCAAGCCTGACGATGTCCCCGACGACGAGCCGATCGGACGGGCGTTCCTGCCACTCCCCTGCGTGCTTTACCTGCACGGTGGTGTCGACCAGCTGCACGAGGCTGTCCGTGATTTTTCGTGAGCGCATCTCCTGGGCGAAGCGGACGATTCCGCTGACGAGGAGCATCACGACTATTATCGCGACGGTCGTGATGTTCCTGCTGGAGTTCGACGCGTAGACCACGTCCGTGAAGAACGCTATGATGGCCAAGAGCAGGAGCACGATCACGAACGGGTTCAAAAACGCCCGTCGCAGGCTGTGCGAGACCGCACTCGACTTCTCCCCGGTCAGGTGGTTGTCGCCGTACTTCTCGCGGTAATGCTCCTCGAGGGCATCGTCGAGCCCCGCATCCGTCATCCCCAAATCCCTCAGGATATCCTGCGGCGGCTTCTGCGAGAAGTCATACAATCGGCCATTTACCGAATTGGCCTGCCTTGTCCGCCCCGTTCTGCCTCCGAGATGAAGGTTTTCCAATACGTTTTTTGATTTGTTAAATTCAGATTTAATTTTCAACGGTGCCTCCACATGCTCCGCGTAAACAGGAGCATCATCGGAAATATCTCGAGCCTCCCCGCAAGCATGTCAAATATCAACACGATCTTTGACAGCACCGAGAGTCCCGCGTAGTTACAGCTCGCGCCGACCTCCTCGAAGCCCGGCCCGACATTGTTGAAGCAGGTCGCGACGGCGGATATGCTCGTCATCATCGACTTGCCGTTTAGAGCCACGAGGAAAAAACTCACGAGCACGATCGCGACATACGCGACCAGGTAGGTCTGCGTGCCCTCCAGCACGTCCTCGCTGACCGGCTGGAAATTGAACCTGACCACCTCGACGCGCTGCGGGTTCACCATCTTGCGCATCTTCCGCCTCAGGTCTTTGAGCAAAAGCAAAACCCTGCTGCACTTAAGGCCTCCGCACGTGCTCCCCGCGCAACCGCCTATGAACATCAGGGCCAGCAATATCGACTTGGAGAAATTCGGCCACTGGTCAAAGTCGCAGGTCGCAAAGCCGGTCGTCGTGATTATCGAGACGACCTGAAACGCCGAGTGCCTTATCGTCTCGCCAAGCCCCGCATACAGGTTCCTGATGTTTATCGCGATGAAGACTATGCTACAGGCAACCAGTATGACGTAGAGCCGCAACTCCCTGTCCTTGAGCACCGTCCTTATCTTGCCGAGGAGCAGCAGGTAAAAACAGCTGAAGTTCACTCCGAAGAGGAACATGAACACCGTGCATACCACCTGGGTGTAGGCGCTGTGCCCCGCCATGCTCGTGTTCATCAGGCCGTAGCCGCCGGTGCCCGCGGTCGAGAAGGCCGAGCAGAGCGCCTCGAACGGCGACATGTCCCCGAAGCACAGGAACATGAAGTCAAACGCGGTAAGCATGATGTATATCGTGTACAGAATCCTCGCGGTCGTGCGCATCTTCGGCACGAGCTTGCCCACATTCGGCCCCGGGCTCTCCGCGCGGAGCAGGTGGATCGTCGCGCCGTTCGCCCTCTCCTGCCCGAACGACAGCGCGAGCACGAAGACGAGCACGCCCATGCCGCCCAGCCACTGGCTGAAGCACCGCCAGTAGTTCGTCGCGCCGGAAAGAGCCTCGATGTCCGTCACGATCGTCGCCCCCGTCGTCGTAAAGCCCGATACCATCTCAAACAGCGCGTCCAGAAAATTGGGGATTTCCCCCGATACGACGAAGGGGATACAGCCGAAGAAGCTTATCGCGATCCAGCTTAGGGCCACGCAGGCCATGCCCTCGCGCGCGTAGAGCTTCATCTTTGTGTTCCGGCAGGCCCAAAACATCGCCATGCCTGTCCCCAGCGCAACGCAGATGCCGACGAGAAATCCGAACATCACCCTCAGGTTCCCCTCGAATATGCTGATGAAGAACGGCGGTAGCATAAATGCCGACTCCACCATCAGGATCTGCGATATGAATTTCCCCATCACCTTGTAATTCATAGCGCCCTCACTCGAAAATATCGTTCAGCTGCAGCGGGCGCATGCCCCCTTTTACGACCACGATCACGGCGTCTCCGCGCAGGTACTTCGTGTCGCCGTCCGGGATTATGATCTTCGCACGCCTGGTGATGCAGGCGATGAGGACATTTTTCTTCAGGCGTATGGCCCGGAGCGGCTCCGCCACGTGGTCGGTCTTCGCGTCGACGACGAACTCCAGCGCCTCCGCCTGCCCGTCCGCGATGCTGTGGACGGTGAGCGCCGCGCCCGTCGTGTTCTGCATCGAGCGCACGTAACGGACTATGGTGTTGCAACAGAGATCCTTCGGGCAGATTATGCTTCCTAGTTCCAAGCTTTCATATATGCTGTTGCTGTCTGAGCGGCTGACCTTCGTGATGACCTGCCCCACGCCGCATTTCTTCGCGAACAGGGAGACGATGAGATTCATCTCGTCCATCCCCGTCACGGTCACGAGCGCGTCGCAGTCGTTCACTCCCTCGCTCTCGAGGAGGTACTGGTTGCTCGCGTCGCCGTTTATGACGCTGACCTTAGGAAGCTGCTGGGCAAGCTCCTCGCAGCGCTTCCTGTCCGACTCTATGATCTGGACGTTTATGCCCTGCTTCGCCAGATCATCTGCGAGGTAGTAGCAGATCCGCCCTCCCCCGCAGATCATGACGCGCTTCGCCTTCTTCGTGATTATGCCGAGGTTCTTGAGGAGCACGGTGAGCGCCTCAGAGGGGGCGGTGACAAAGAGCCTGTCGCCCTCCTTTATGATGAAATCGCCGTTCGGGATCGACGTCACGCCCTCGCGGCTGACCGCGCACACCAAGACCTTGCAATTTACGATGGAATCGAGCTTGTAGAGCGGGACGTCCTTAAGCCGGCTGTCCTCCTCGACGCGCAGCTCAACGATCTCCGCGCGGCTCCTCGCGAACACGTCGCGCTGCAGGAAACCCGGGTATTTTATGAGGCGGTTTATCTCCCGCGCCGCCTGGTTCTCCGGGTTTACGATAAGCGAGAGCGCATAGAGCTCGCGCATAGAGAAAATCTGCGCCGCATACTCAGGGTTCCTGATCCTCGCTATGGTGTGCAGCTTAGGGTTCATGGCGTGTGCCGTCATGCAGCAGAGCAGGTTCACCTCATCCGCGCTCGTGGCGGCCACGAGGATCTCCGCGGACTCCACCTCCGCCTTCTCGAGCACCCGCATCGCCGCGCAGTTCCCCTGGACGGCCATGACGTCGTACCGCTCCACGGTGGAGTCGAGCACATGCTGGTTGGAATCTATGAGCGTGAGGTCATGCCCCTCCTCCGCAAGCTTCTGCGTCAGGGACAGGCCCACCTTGCCGTCCCCTGCGATAATGATCTTCACGAAAAACTCCCTTACCTTTCTAAAAAGCAAAGCTATTTCTATTATATCAATGCTAATCCAAAAGGCAAGGGGAAAGTATACCATTTTTTAAGGAATTGTTTCGCGATATTTATGAATTTTCCCCCTCGTCGAGCGTCGGGAACGAGACTATCGCCTTGAACAGGTCCCCGTCCGTCATCACCTCGAGGTTGCCGTCCATGAGGGCGGCCAGGCTCTGCGCGATGGAGAGCCCCAGCCCGCTGCCCTCGGTGTTGCGCGAGCTGTCTCCACGGACGAACCTCTCCATGAGCTCATCCCCGCTCGCTCCGAGCGGGGAGCGCGATATGTTCTTGAACGTCACTGTCACCATGCCGCCGAAAGTCTCGAGCGTGATGTAGACGCGCGACCCCGAAAGGCTGTACTTGCAGATGTTTGCCATGAGGTTGTCGATTATGCGCCAGAGGTGCCGCCCGTCCGCCATTATCATCGCGGGCTTATCCTGACCCTCGACGATGAGCTCAAGCCCCTCCTTTTCTATGCGGTCTTCAAACTCCCCGACGACCTGCGCCAGGAGGACCGACGCGTCACACTCCTCCATATTAACAGGGATGCTGCCGGTCGAGGCCTTAGACGCCTCGATGAGGTCCTCGAGCAGTTTTTTAAGCCGCGCCGACTGACGGTCGAGCACCGCGATATATTCCTGCGCCTTTTCAGATTCTATATCCTCCTTTTCGAGCAGGTCGACATAATTTATTATCGAGGTGAGCGGCGTCTTGATGTCGTGCGAGACGTTCGTGATAAGCTCCGCCCTAAACCGTTCGCTCTTCATCCTCTCCTCTACCGCCACGCTTATCCCGTCCCGGACGCTGTTTATGTCTTCCGCGTGCTTCTTGAAATCCCACGCCATTTTTTTCGTGTCGATCGGCGTGCCGTAGTCCCCAGCCGCGACGCGCTCCCCAGCTGCATGTAGCGCCTGATCTGGGACTTCACCCGCGCCTGCAGCTCCGCCGGGTTGAACGGCTTCGTCACGTAGTCGTCCGCCCCGACGTCAAGCCCCAGCACCTTGTCGGCATCCTCTCCCTTGGCGGTGAGCAGGATTATCGGAACGTTCGAGAACTCCCTGATCTTCACCATCGCCTCTATCCCGTCCATCTCCGGCATCATTATGTCCATCAGGACGAGGTGGATGTCCTCGCTCTCCACGAGCTCCACGGCCTCGCGCCCGCCTCGCGCCTCAAACATGCCGTAGCCGCTGCCCTGCAAATATATTTTCAGCGCGGACACGATGTCCGGCTCGTCGTCGCAGATCAAGATGTTGTACACTGTTC